>JBAWVU010000039.1:0-12337 GCA_037147135.1 Chloroflexota bacterium | reverse complement strand
ATCCCCGGCCACCGGTCTTCCGACGATGAAGCGCGGGCGCTGGTACCATCGACTTGTCCCAACGCCCGAGGAAATGCACCCGCCCATGTCCGCCCCCGTCGTCGGCTTCACGTACGAGCGCCTGCCCAACGGGCTCCGCTTCATCCTCGCCCCGGACCTGCTCGCCCCCGTCGTGGCGGTGAACGTCTGGTACGACGTCGGATCGAAGCACGAGCAACCCGGGAAGACGGGCTTCGCGCACCTCTTCGAACACGTCATGTTCCAGGGGTCGGCGCACGTCGGGAAGGCGGAGCACATCGCGCTCGTCCAGGCCGCCGGCGGGACGATGAACGGGACGACGTGGCTCGACAGGACGACCTACTTCGAGACGATGCCGAGCCATCAGCTGGAGCTGGCGCTCTGGCTCGAGGCGGACCGGATGGCGACGCTCCTCGAAGCCCTGAGTCTGGAGAACCTCGACAACCAGCGCGAGGTCGTGAAGAACGAGAAGCGATCGTCGTACGACAACCAGCCGTACGGCCTCTGGTTCCACAAGCTCCAGGCGCACCTCTTCCCCGAGACGCACCCGTATCACCACCCGACGATCGGCTCGATGGAGGACCTCGACGCGGCCTCGCTCGAGGATGTCTCGGCGTTCTTCCGGACCTACTACGCGCCGGACAACGCGGTGCTCTCCGTGGCCGGCGACTTCGAGCCGGCCCAGGCGCGAGAATGGATCGAGCGCTACTTCGGCCCCATCCCGCCGGCGCCCAGGCCGCCGGCGCTCGGTGACCTGTCTCTCCCGCTCTCGCTCGGCGGCGAGCGCCGCGAGGTCGTGCCCGACCGGGTCCCCCTGTCGCGCGCGTACATCGGCTACCGCGCGCCGGTCTTCGGTGACCCGCGGCTCAGGGCGCTCGAGATGGCCGGCCAGATCCTCGCCGGGGGGAAGGGGAGCAGGCTCCATCGGCGCCTCGTCCGCCGGGAGCGCATCGCCCAGGACGTGGCGTTCTTCGTTGTCGGCTTCGTCGACGGTGCGTCGATCGCGGCCGGCTGGGCGACCGTTCGCCCGGGGGTCGACGTCGATCGCGTGGAGGCCGCGTACCTGGAGGAGCTCGGGCGGGTCGCGCTCGAGCCGGTGACCGCAGACGAGCTCGGGCGCGCGAAGGCGCTCATCGAGACTGAGCATCTCGCCGCGCTCCAGCGCGTCGAGGACCGCGCCGACCAGCTGTCGATGTGGGCGACGTACTTCGATGAGCCGGCCCGCATCAACGGGGAGCTCGCGGCGTATCTCGCAGTGACGGCCGAGGACATCATGGAGATCGCCGCGCAGGTGTTCCGCGCCGACAACCGGGTCGTCGTCACGTACCTGCCCGCCGAGAGCGCAGACGACGACACCGACGGCGACGCGGACGCGGAGTCGGACGGGGAGGCCACGGCGTGAGCGGCGCCCACCTCGCGACCCGACCCGTCCCGGGCGTCCCGCGCGGCTACGAGTTCCCTCCGTTCGAGCGGGTCCGCCTCTCCAACGGTGTCGAGGTCCGCACCGTCCACCTGCCGGGCCGGCCGCTCGTGAGCGCCGCGGTCGTCGTCCGCCGGGGTGTCGCCGACGAGCCTGCCGACCTGGCCGGAGTCTCGTCGCTCGCGGCACGCGCGCTTGCCGAGGGCACGGAGCGGTACGACGCGATCGCCCTCGTCGAAGCGGCGGAGCGTCTCGGGGCCGAGCTCCACGCAGCCGCGGGGTGGGACGCCGCGACCGCCGGGGTCGAGGTGCCGGGCTCGCGGCTCGGACCGGCGCTCGAGCTCCTCGCCGAGATGGTCCTCCGGCCCACGTTCCCGGTCGCGGAGGTCGAGCGGCTGCGCGACCAGCGGCTCAACGAGATCCTCCAGGCGTACGCCGATCCACGGCGCCGGGCGGAGATCGCGTTCGACGAGGCGATCTACACGGGCGACTCGCCCTATCGGCGGATGCTCGGCGGCTCGCGCGGGACGGTCACCCGCCTCGATCGCGACGCGCTTTGCGCGCAGCACGGCTCGTGGTTGGACCCTGAGCGGACGACGATCATCGTCGGCGGTGACCTCTTTGGGATCGACGTCCGCGGGCTCCTCGAGCCGCTCTTCGGCGGCATCCCGTCCGGCCAGGGCGCCGCGCCCGGCGCCGTCGTCGCCGCGTCGGCCGTCGATCGCCGGATCGTCCGGCTCCACGACCGTCCCGGGTCCGTCCAGACCGAGGTCCGGATCGGGCACGTGGGCCTGCCGCGACTCATCCCCGACTTCCACGCCGTGAGCCTCATGAGCGCCATCCTCGGCGGCCTGTTCTCGTCGCGCCTCAACATGCGGCTGCGCGAGGAGAAGGGGTACACGTACGGGGCGCACGCCGGCTTCGACCTGCGTCGCGAGGCGGGCCCGTTCGGGGCGCGCGCGGCGGTGGAGACGGACGTCACGGTCCCGGCCATCGAGGACACGCTCGCGGAGCTCGAGCGGATGCGCGAGACGGACGTCACCGACGCGGAGCTGCGGGCCGCGAAGGACTATCTCATCGGCGTCTTCCCGCTGCGCTTCGAGACGCCGGGCCCGGTCGTCTCGGCGCTCGCCGGCCTCGCGATCCAGGGACTGCCCGACGATGAGCTCGCCCGGTACCGTCCGGGGATCGAGGCCGTGTCGGCGGCCGACGTGCGTCGCGCGGCGGTCGAGCACCTCCACCTCGACCGCACGGCGATCGTCCTCGTGGGCGATGCCGACGCGATCGGCGTCGGGGTCGAGGCGGCGGGGTTCGGGGATGTCGAGATCGTCAGAGATCCACCGCCCGCCTGACCGCTTCGCGAGTGCCGACCCGGCCGGGTCGCGCGGTCCCCGGATCGGCTCGCGGCTACACTGGCGCGGTGATCGCCGTCATCGGGTGCCCGGTCTACCGTCGTCCCATGGAAGGGATGCCGGATGCGGTCGTGGGGATGCCGGCGCTCATCGCCGAGGCAGCCGCCGCGGCCGGCGCCCGGGTCGAGCTCATCGGCAGGATCGGTGGCGACCGAGCGGGCGACGCGGTCCTCCTCGCCCTTGCGCGCTCGGGGGTCGGGCACGCCGCGATGCTCCGCGACCCGGCCCGCCCGACACGCGTCGCTGCGGCGCGACTCGACGACGATGGCGAGCCGCTCGTGCCGCTCGCCGGCCTCCGTTCCGACGAGGATGCAGGTGACGACCGACTGACGACCCTGCCTGCGGTGACCGACGACGCGAGCACGGCGCCGTCCCTCGAGCAGGGCGACGTCGAGCTCGGGCTCCGCTACGTGCGCGAGTACCGGGTCGTCGTCGTGGCGGAGACGCTCGGCGGCGCCCCGGCGCGCGAGGCGGCGGACGCGGCCGTCTTCGCCGACGCGGCGCTCATCGCGGTCGTCCCGCCCTCGGGGGAGGTCCCGGCCGCGTTCGTCGGTGCGACGGTGATCGCCGCGCCGGACGCCGACCCAGATGGCGCGTTCGCCGCGCTCATCGGGCGGTACGCCGCGGCCCTCGACGCCGGCGGGGACCCTTCCGCCGCGTTCGCCGAGGCGCGGGCCGCAGCCGGGTGGGAGCCTTCCGCGTCCTGACGGGCCGCCGGGATCAGGCCTGCGCTGCCGCTGGGCCGTCCGGCAGGACGATCGGCTCGACGAGGATGGGGCCGTCGTTCCGGACGTCGTTCACGTACCGGGCCACCGGGTAACGGACGAGCCCGGCCTCGGGTGCGGGGCGGAGCACGGCGAGCAGCTCGCCCGGACCCGCCGGGTCCGTCCCGAGCCAGAGCGGCCACTCGTCCTGGCCGAGGATGACCGGCATCCGGTCGTGGATCGGCGCGAGGATCCCGTTCGCGCCGGTCGTGACTACCGAGAACGTGCGGAGCGGATCGGCTCCCTCGGGTGCAGACGGGTCGTGCCACGAGGACCAGATCCCGGCGAACGCGAGCGGGGAGCCGTCGGCGTGGCGGATGACGTACGGCTGGCTGGGGCCCTTGCCGACGCGGTGCCACTCGTAGAACGCGTCGACCGGCACGAGGCAGCGTCGCTTCTCGAACGAGGCGCGATAGGCGGGGCTCGTCGCGATCGTCTCGGCGCGCGCGTTGATCATGCGCGACCCGATGCGGGGATCCTTCGCCCACGACGGCACGAGGCCCCACTTGTACGCGACGATCGCCCGGTGCTCGTCCTTCGCGACGACGACCGCTGCCGTGCGCATCGGCGCGACGTTGAAGCGGCCGCCGGGATCGTCGACGAGCGGCTCCGCGCCGAAGATGCGCGCGAACTCCGACGTCGAGAGCTGCTGGGTGAACCTGCCGCACATGGCGGCATGGTCGCACGGAGGCGCCCGCGCCGCCATCCGGGGCCGCCATCGGCGGGCCGCGACGCGCGCTGGCTCAGCGGCGGCGCCCTTGGGGCTCCTCCGCTACAGTCGAGCCGTGGACGTCCGCCTTCCGTTCGACCCCTCGGTACCCGGACCTCTCGACGCGGCCTCGGCGATCGCGGTCCTCGACGCGTCCGATCGCGCGCTGCAGGCGGGCGATCCCCGGACCGCGTGGGCTCTCGCCGCGCGCGTCGTCGGCAACCGGGACCCGGGCCTCACGGCGCGCGCCTACGTTGCGATCGGCGACGCGGCGGACCGGATGGCGCAGGAGGACGAGGCGCTCGCGGCGTGGCGCAACGCGACGCGCCTGGGGCCGTCCCCCGCGGCTTACGCGGCACAGCGGCGGGTCGCGAGCCTCCTCGTGCGGCGCGGCGACAACGCCGGGGCGCTCGCGGCGTACCGCGAGGCCGATCGCCTCGCCCCGGCGGAGGATCGCGCGGAGATCGCCTCCCGGATCGGATGGCTCTCGAAGGAGCTCGGCGACACGCGCGGCGCACGCAAGGCGTTCGCGCGCAGCCGCGGCGGGGAACCGCTCCCGGTCGTCACCATCGGGATCATCGCCGTCTCGTGCGTCGTCTCGGTCCTCGCCCTCGCCGGCGATGGGTCGCTCACGGTGCTGCTCATGCTCGACAAGCCGGGGCTCGCGGCCGGGGAGTGGTGGCGCCTCCTCACGCCGACGCTCGTCCACGGCGGGCTCATGCACCTCGCGCTCAACATGTTCGCCCTCTGGATCGCCGGGTCGTTCGTGGAGCGCCTGTACGGTTCGGCGACGATGCTCTTCCTCTACGTCATCACGGCTGCGGCGGGATCGGCGGCGAGCTTCGCGTTCGGCGGCCCTGCGCCTTCCGTCGGAGCGTCCGGGGCCGTCTTCGGCCTCTTCGGCGTGCTGTTCGCCGTCCAGCGGATCCACGACCCGGTCCTCGACCGGAGGGCGCGCGCCGTCCTCGGCCAGATGGGCGGGCTCATCGTCCTCAACCTCGTCCTCGGGTTCGTCATGACCGGCAGCGGGGTCCCGATCGACATCGCCGCGCACGTCGGAGGCCTGCTCGCGGGCCTCTGGCTGGGGTTCCTCCTCGTCCCGGGCAACGTCCCGACGCTGTCGGGCATGTGGCAGCGTCCGGACGGTGCCGCCCCGGAGGGGCGCCGGATCGATCTCGTCCGCGTGCTCGGCGTCGTCGCGCTCGTCGTCGTGATCGTGACGATCGTCGCGCTCGGGATCCGGGTGACGATCTCCTGACCGGCTTCGGCCCTGTCTCGCGCGAAGGGCCTCGTGGGTGGCCGGGTCGCGATGCCGGGCCGCGCCGCCGGGACGGGGATGCCCCGACGGGATCCGTGGACGCCCCTACTCGGCGGATCCCGGCGGCGTGGCCTCCGACGACGTGGCGGGCGACACGAGGAGGTCGGTCCGGCCGCGGAACCGGTCGAGCACGCGGTAGAAGTTGCGCCTGGAGAGCCGGTCGCGTTCCTCCTCGCCGAGCGAGGTCCAGCCGCGATGCTCGTGGCGCACCAGCGGAAGCGCGACCCGGATCGCGCGTCGCGGCGGCGATGTGTCGTCCCCGGCGCGGAGGACGAGGCTCCACCAGATGTCGAGGTTCCGGTAGAACGCGAACTTCTCGTCGAGAGGCCCGAGCCGGGCGATGTCATCCCTGCGGAACGCGAGCCAGTAGCCCTCGATGGCGTCGACCTCGGGGCCCGACGCATCCTCGAATCGTCGGAGGTCCGCGGACACGATCCCGAAGCCGCCCGCGACGGCGACCGTCTGGTCGGCGAGGGCGTCAGCGAGCGGTGTCAGCGCATCTCCCGTGGGCTCGATCGAGGTATCCGCGAGCACGACGATCCCGCCCCGTGCGCGGCGGAGGCCCACGTTCCGGGCCGCCGCATGGCCGAGACGCACCGATGTCCGGACGACCTCCACGTCGAGGTCCCCGATCGGCGCGAGGTCGGGCGCGCCGGCCACCAGGCGGTCGGCCTGCGCCGCGTCGGGGGCGTTGGCGACGACCACGACCTGCGTCCCGGCCGGCGCGTGCGCGCGGAGGCCAGCGAGGCAGCGGGCGAGGTCCGCCGGCCAGTCGTCGGCGAGCAGCTCCACGGAGAAAGCTGCGTCGGGCGGTTCGTCGAGGACGCTCGGCACGCCCGCCGCGGAGCCGTACCGGGTCCCGTCACCATCGGCGAGGTCGGGGGGCACGGCGCGCTGGATCGTGAAGCGCGTGCCGCGGTCCACGACCTTCCAGCCCGCCGCCTCGATCGCGGCGCGCAGATCGTCCGCCCGCGGCCAGTCGCGGGCATCGCGCGCCTCCGATCGCGCAGAGGCGAGGGCGACGATCTCCGGGGGTGGCCCCTTCGCGCGCCGGGTCGCGGCGGGATCTGCGGGCGGCCGGGTCGCGTCGCTGTCGTCGGTCACGTGCCCAGTCTAGATCCCGGACGCGTCGTCCGGGCCGATCGGCGGAGTCACCGGGAGCCGTGCGACGAACCGGACGCCGTGCGGCGCGACGTCCTCGGCCCAGGCATCGCCGCCGTGCGCACGCGCGAGCTCGCGGACGATCGCGAGCCCGAGGCCGCTGCCGGAGCCGGTGCGCGAGGGGTCGGCGCGGAAGAAGCGCTCGAAGACCCGCTCGCGGGCCCCGGGCAGGAGGCCGGGGCCGTCGTCGGCGACCGTGAGGAGCACGCCCTCATCCGTCGTGACCCGACCGGGGAACCCGGCCCCGGTGCGCCGTGTCCTGACCGGCGGGGGTGCGGGCCTCGCGGCGAGCTCGATGCGGCAGCCCGGCGACACGGCCGCGAGCGCATTCTCGATGAGGTTCGCGAGGATCCGGTCCACCGCCGACCTGTCACCGGAGAACGCCAGCGGAGGGCCACCGCCTTCGTCGACGACGACGAGCGTCACCCCGGCGCTCTCGGCGCGCTCGCGAAAGCGTCCGGCGGCCTCTTCGACGACCGCGCGCCCGTCGAGCGGCACCGGGTGGAGCGCGCCGGTCTCGGCGGCCTCGTCCACCAGGTCGAGCTCGGTGAGCATCCTCGCGAGGCGGTCCGTCTCCTCGCCGATCGCTCGCGCGGCCCGGTCGACGTCCGGGCCGGTCGCGGTCCCGTCGTGGAGCGCCTGGGCGAACCCCCCGATGACGGTGAGCGGGGTCCGGAGGTCGTGGCGGAGATTCTGGAGCAGGTCCGTCTCCTCGCGACGGCGTCGCTCCAGCTCCGACGTCATCGCGTTGAAGGTGGCGGTGAGCTCGCGCACCTCCGTCGGGCCCTCGAGGGGCAGTTCCCCGGCGCGCCGTGCCGGGACGTCGGCCGTCGCCGCCGAGAGTTGCCGGAGCGGACCCGCGATCGAGCGAGCGAGGAGCCAGCCGATCGGCGCGCCCACGACGAGGAGGACGAGCGCGACGATCGGGAGCGTGCGGGCAACGTCGCGGAACGCCTGCTCCGCCGACCGGTCGGGCGTCGAGAGGACGAGCGCACGCGGGTTACCGGCCGTGACGGCCGTTCGGAGGGTGACCGTCGCGTAGAGGTATCGGTTCCCAGCCGCGTCGGTCGCCTCGCCGCGTGTGACCGCCCCGGTCTGGGCGGCTGGATCGATGTTGATCGGGCCTTCGGGACCCGGGTCCGAGGCGAGCCTGATGATCCGTCCGTCGGGTGTCCGGAGGCCGATCGAGACGCCGGCGGGGATCTCCGTGCCGAGCTCGCGCAGGATCTCGCGTGGGCCCGAGCCGGAGACCGCGAGCTGCCGGGCACGTGCGCCGAGTCCGTCGGCGATGTCCGCCAGCCGGGCATTGGCCGTGTCCGCCTGGAGGTCGCGGAGGACGACGAACAGGGCGCCCCCGATCCCGATGAGGAGGGCGACCGCGAGCGCGACGAACGCGATCGCGATGCGCGCCGACAGTGAGCGTGCCATCGGCATCAGCCGGGCGGCTCCCGCACGGAGCCGGCGGCGACCCCGACCGGCTCGCGCGGCGGCGGCACGAGGCGGTAGCCGACGCCTCGGACCGTCTCGATCGCCGGGCCGTCGTCACCGAGCTTCTTGCGCACCTCGGCGACATGCACGTCGACGGTCCGGGTCTCGCCGGGGAAGTCGGTCCCCCAGACGTCCTCGAGGAGCATCTCCCGCGTGTGGACGACACCAGGGTCGCGGGCGAGTGCGGCGAGAAGGTCGAACTCGCGGTTGCGCAGTTCGAGCGGGCGGGTGCCCACCGTCGCTTCGCGCCGCCGTGGGTCGACGCGGAGCGAGCCGACCTCGATCGGGCGGACGCCGCGAACGGTCGCGTCCGTCCGCCGGAGGATGGCCTTGGCCCGGGCGACGAGGACGCGCGGGTTGAACGGCTTCGTCACGTAGTCGTCGGCCCCGAGCTCGAGTCCGATGATCGCGTCAATGTCGTCCGAGCGGGCGGTGAGCATGAGGATCGGGGTCTCCGCGTGCCGGCGGATCTCGCGGCAGACCTCGTAGCCGTCCAGTCGCGGCAACATGAGGTCGAGGATGACGAGGTCCGGGTCATGGCGGGCGTGGAGCGCGAGCGCCTGCTCGCCGTCGGCCGCCGCGATGACCGCGAGTCCCTCCTTCTCCAGGTAGAGGCGGACGAGATCGACGATGTTGCGCTCGTCGTCGACGACGAGGACCGTCTTCATGTCCGCGAGGATACGCTGCACGGTGGTGCGTCCCGCGTCGTCGTGTAACGGGGACGTAAGCGCGCGCCGCCGGCGCGGATGACCGCGGGGCCGCCGGCCACCGACCCTGCGGGCGCCGCCCGCGACGGGACGGCGGTGTAGATTCCGGGCCCGGCCCTGGGTGCGCGAGCCAGCCGGTCGAGCGGACGAGCGAGGGACGATGAGCGACCGGGACCACGCACGGATCGATGCAGCCGGGCCACCGGCGGAGACGCTGTCGATCCGGGCACTCCAGGATGCCTTCCGCGCGGCGGACTACGTCGCCGACCGGTCGCTCGCGACGACGGTCTTCCTCTCGCTCGAGCTGGGTCGCCCGCTCCTCCTCGAGGGCGAAGCGGGGGTCGGCAAGACCGAGCTCGCCAAGGTGCTGGCCACGGTGCTCGGCGCGCGGCTCATCCGCCTCCAGTGCTACGAGGGCCTCGACGTCAACAGCGCGGTGTACGAGTGGAACTACCCGCGCCAGATGCTCGAGATCCGGCTCCTCGAGGCCCGCGGCGAGATCGCCAAGGCCACCGCGCACGACATCTTCGGCCCCGAGTTCCTCCTCCGCCGTCCGCTCCTCCAGGCCCTCGAGAGCCACGACGGCATCGCCCCGGTCCTCCTCATCGACGAGATCGACCGCGCCGACGAGGAGTTCGAGGCATACCTGCTCGAGATCCTCTCCGACTTCCAGGTGACGGTCCCCGAGATCGGCACGATCCGGGCGGAGCGCCCCCCGCGCGTGATCCTCACGTCCAACCGGACGCGCGAGGTCCACGACGCGCTCAAGCGGCGCTGCCTCTACCACTGGATCGACTACCCGAGCATCGCGAAGGAATACGAGATCGTCCTCGCCCGCCTCCCCGACGTGCCCGAGGCGCTCGCTCGGGAGGTCGTCGCGTTCGTCCATCGGCTTCGAGCCGCCGACCTCACCAAGGTCCCCGGCGTCGCCGAGACGCTCGACTGGGCGGCGGCGCTCATGGCGCTCGGGTCGCGCGACCTGTCTCCCGGGATCGTGGACGACACGCTCGGGGTCCTCCTCAAGTACGAGGAGGATGTCCGCGCGGTCCGAGGCGCTGCCAGTGCGGCGTACCTCGCCGAGGTCGTGGCGCGGCCGTGATCCTGCCCTCGCGCGACCCGCTGGCCGACGTGTCGGGCCGCACGCTGCTGCGCAACGCGCTGCTCTTCGCGCGGGCGCTCCGAGCCCGCGGGGTCCCCACCGACCTGGCGGGTTCCATCGACTTCGGGCGGGCGCTCACGATCGTCGACGTCGGTGACCGGACCCAGGTCCACGCGGCCGGCGCCGCGATCTTCGTCCGCCGTCACGACGACCTCGCCGTCTACGACGAGGTCTTCCGCGAGTTCTGGCGCCGCCACGAGCTGCGCATCCCGCCCGCGCCGCTCGAGATCGGTGAGCCGCGGCCGCCGTCTCCGAAGGACCGCGACCACGCGGCCGTCGAGAGCCGCCCCGAGGCGCCGGAGGCGGAGCGGCCGGGCGTTCGTGGCCGGGCCGAGCCGAGCCCCGAGGACGCAGAGACCGAGGCCGGCGACGCTGTCGCCGTCTCGCCCCGCGCCTGGAGCGCCGCGGAGATGCTCCGGCACCGCGAGTTCGAGCGGATGACCGCCGGTGAGCTCCGCGAGGCCGAGCGCCTCGTCGACCTCCTCCGGCCGCGCCTCGAGCGGCGCCGGACCCGTCGCAGCGAGCTCCATCCGCACGGCACCGTCCTCGCTCCGCGGGCGATGCTCCGCCGGAACCTGGGGACCGGCGGGGACCTCGTCGACTGGGTCTGGCGCCGCCCCGTGCGCCGTCCCCGGCCGATCGTCGTCATCTGTGACGTCTCGGGTTCGATGGAGCGACACAGCAGGCTCCTCCTCCGCTTCGTCCACGCGATCTTCCGCTCCCCGGGCGTCCGCGCCGAGGCATTCGTCTTCGGGACGCATCTCACGAGGGTCACCCGTGAGCTCCGGGCGAAGGACCCCGACCGGGCGCTCGCTCGCGTCTCCGCCTCGGTCACGGACTGGTCCGGCGGGACGCGGATAGGGGACGCGCTCCGGACGTTCAACCTCCGGTGGGCCCGACGGGTGCTGTCGACGAGCGGGGTCGTCGTCGTGCTCTCCGACGGATGGGACCGCGGCGACCCGGCGATCGTCCGCGACGAGACGGCCCGCCTGCAGCGGAGCTGCCACCGGCTCGTGTGGATCGACCCGCTCGCGGGCCCGGCCGGATCCCGGCCGCTCGCTGCGGGGATGGCGGCGGCGTACCCGTCGATCGACGAGTTCATCCCGGTCCAGGACCTCGCGAGCCTCGAGCTGCTCGGGGAAGTGCTCGCGGGACTGCCGGGCGACCGCTCCGGGCGGCCCGAGCGCCGCGGCCGGCCACGCGTGCACCGGGTGGACCGCACGGGTGCGGCCGGCCGCCTCCGGACATCTATGGAACGCGACGCGCTCCGCGTGCTGCGTGGTGCGACCGCCGCGCCGCTCGATGGCCGCGGGACCCGGGCCGACAGGCCGAGGACGATCGCATGAGCGGTCCGGGCGTCCGGAGGGCGCCGGGCCGGAAGGTGGACGGATGAGAGAGCTGCTCGCGACGATCGAGGCGTGGCGCGGGGAGGGCGTGGCCGTCGGGCGGGCGGTCGTCGTCCGGACGTTCGGGTCGGCGCCGCGGCCGGAAGGGGCCGTGCTCGTCCAGGCTGCGGACGGGCGGCTTGCGGGCTCGGTCAGCGGCGGCTGCGTCGAAGGGGCCGCGGCCGTGGAGATCGAGCGCGCCCGGCACGACGGCCTGGCGCGCGTCGTCCGCTACGGGATCAGCGACGAGCAGGCGTGGGACGTCGGCCTGGCGTGCGGCGGGACGATCGACGTCCTCGTCGAGCCAGGGGTGCGCGACGAGGTCCGCGCGGCGGTCGGCATCCTGGGCGGCGCGGCCGTGGCGATCCTCCTTCCGGCCGATACGCCGTCCGCGGAGCCCGCGCCGCGCGAGCCGGGGGTGGGGGAGAGTCCGGGCCCGGGGTCGTCGTCCGGGCGGACGGGACGCTCGCGGCGGGGACCCTGGGCGAGCCGGCGGCCGACGCGACCATCGCCGGGGCGGCCCGGTCGGCGCTCGCGGACGGTCGGTCACGGATCGTCGCGCTCCCGATCGGGGGAGCCGTCCGCCAGGTCTTCATCGAGTCATACCCAGCCCGGCCCCGCCTCGTCGTCGTCGGCGCGGTCCAGGTCGCGATCCCGCTCGTCGAGATCGCCCACATGGTGGGGTACGACACCGTCGTCATCGACGGGCGCGCGGCGTTCGCGACGCGCGAGCGGTTTCCCGACGTGGACGTGCTCGTCATCGGATGCCCGGACGAGGTAGCCGACGAGATCGGCC
>JBAWVU010000038.1:0-12421 GCA_037147135.1 Chloroflexota bacterium | reverse complement strand
GGCCCGTCCTCTGGGGCTCGTCGGTGCGCAGCGCCCGGTCCGGCGTCTTCGTCGTCGAGGTACCGGCGCCGGTCGCCGTCGCCCCGATCGACTTCGGTGCGCTCCGGCTCTGGCTCGAGCGAGCCCCGGGCCTACTGCTCGACGGTGAGGCGCCGACGCCCCACGAGCTCGCGGCCCGCCTCGGGACGTACTGGCTGCCCGGCGAGACCGTCGTGTTCATCGGGTCGACGGCGAAGTCGCTCGGCGGCCGTGCTGGCGCACTCGCCGCGACGGAGATCGGTGACCGCCGGCCGTTCGGGAGCGCCTACCGGCTCCGCCTCCTCAAGGACGTGGCGAAGCTGCGGATCTGGTGGGCCGAGACCGCCGCGGCGGAGGAGTACGCGGACGCGCTCTTCGGTGCGTTCGCCGCCGGCGTGGACCCGGCCTGGGTCCAGCGGCTCCCCCACCCCGGGCTCGTTCTGCCGTTCGGCAACACGGAGGCGCCCGACGGGACGAAGGAGGCGCACGGCATGGCCGGGCTCTTCCGCCCCGGCGAGGGGTCGGCGCGGTCCCCCGGCGTTCCGGCCTCCGGCGCGGCCGGCGGCCCGATGGCGAAGCCGTCCGCGCGGGCCAGGGCCGCGGCGGCGGATCGCGCCGCCACGGCGGCGGGCCGGCCCCGGCGGGTCTCCCCGAAGCCGGCGGCCCCGCAGGCCGGCGGCCCGCTGCCGCCGACGCACCTCACCGCGGCGGGCCAGGAGGTCCTGCGCACCGAGCTGACGGAGCTCTCGACGCTCCGGCGCCCGGAGGTGGTCGCCCGGATCAAGGCCGCGCGCGAGCTCGGCGACCTCCGGGAGAACGCCGACTACGAGGCGGCGCGACGCGAGCAGTCGTTCCTCGAGGGCCGGGTCGCGCAGATCGAGCAGATGCTCCACAACGTCGTCCTCATCGACGACGTGACGCGGACCCAGGTGGCGGGGATGGGCTCGACCGTGCGCGTCGAGCACGATGGCGTCGAGGACGAGTACACGATCGTCGGACCGGCCGAGGCGAAGCCGGCGGAGCACCGGGTCAGCGACACGTCGCCGCTCGGGCGGGCGCTCCGCGGCGCTGCGGCGGGCGACGACATCGTCGTCAAGGCGCCCTCGGGCGATCGGCACTACCGCGTGCTCGAGGTCCGCTAGGCTCCTCGTCGGCCGCGGGCGGGGGCCGGGACCGCGCTCACTCGGAGTCGGGCGGCTCTCCGGGCACCGCGGGGATGCTCGCCTGCCACGGCCAGCGACCGTCTACCTCTACCGACAGTGACCAGCTGAGCGCGATCCGCACGAGGACGATGATGCCGAGAGCGAGCGCGCTCTCCACCGTGAGATCGACCGTCACCGTGATGACGATGTCCGCGGCGATGAGGATCTCGAGCCCGAGGAGGATCGCTCGGGCGAACGTCGAGCGGAACGTCCAGTAGAGGCCGGTCCGCGGTCCGCGGTCGCGCCGAGGGCGCACGGCGGCCAGCACGGTGATCGCGAGGGACCAGCCGGCGCCGACGACGACGACGGCGACCCCGGCCAGCTCGAGGGCGTGGCCCGCGGCCTCGGCGAAGCTCGTCACGGCGTCGGTCATCAGGCCTCCCGGGTCGTCGCGCCGGCCGGTGCCACGCGACGGATACACGATAGTCCCCCGCGGATACCGTTCGCGGCGCCGAGTCGTCGCGCCCCGTCCGGGTCGCGCCGTCGGGGTCATGCGCGGCGGCGGGGTCATGCGCGGCGTCGGCACGAGGCCCCGCGCGGCGTCCCGGCCGGTCCTGTGCGACGATGGCGGCGCGGCCGAGCGGCCGCAGAGGAGTGCGACCATGGACCAGATCGGACCGCCCGACGGGGGCGCGGGCGACGCGACAGGCGACACAGCGGGCGGGAGGATGGACGGCTCCGCCGGCGGCACGGCGGCGCCGGACCGGCCGCCGGACCCTGCAGGCACGACCCCGCCGGGGGTCGAGGCGGCCGAGGCCGTCGAGCTCGAGCCCGTGCAGGCGGTCGTCGGCCCCGCCGACGACGAGGCGCCGGCCACTCCGGTACGAGCCTCGTCGGCGAGTCGTGCGCTCGGATACCTCGCCGCGGCCATCGCCGGGGGAGCCATCGTCCTCGCGGCCCTCGCCGTGACGGGGCGGATCGGGCCCGGGGCCGAGCCGGTCACGAGCCCATCGCCCTCGTCGTCGGCCGCCGTGGTCGGGGCCTCGCCGCCGGCCTCCGCGGGCACCGGCGCGGTCGGGGCATCGCCGTCGGCCTCCGCGGGCACCGGCGTCATCGGGGCCGCGCCGGTCCTCGGCGATCCGGCCGCGCCGATACTCGTCGAGATCTGGGCCGACTACCAGTGCCCGTACTGCGGGATCCTGACGCACGCCATGGAGGGAGCGCTCCTCCGCGACTACGTGGACACGGGCCGCATCAGGCTCGCCTACCGAGACTTCGCGTTCCTCGGCCAGGAGTCGCTCGAGGCGGCCGCCGCGGCCCGCTGCGCGGGAGAGCAGGGCGCGTACTGGCGATACCACGACCTTCTCTTCGCGTCGCAGCAGGGAGAGAACCAGGGCGCATTCGCGTCCCAGAACCTCCTCAGCCTCGCCGGGTTCGCCGGTCTCGACCGTGAGGCGTTCGCGACGTGCATGAACGACTCCGCTGTGCGGGCGGCCGTGGCCGCCGACACGGAGGCCGGGGGCGTCATCGGCGTCACGTCGACGCCGAGCGTCTACGTCGTCGGGCCGAAGGGCGCGACGCTGCTCAAGGGCGTGCCCGGGTTCACCGCCCTCGACGCGGCGATCCTGGAGGTGACGACCGGGATCAAGCCCTCGCCGCCGCCGAGCCCGAGCCCGAGCCCATCGGCCGCCGGGTCCGCGGCGCCCGCGACCTCACCGGGCGCCAGCCCCGCGACAGGGACGTCCGCCGCGCCCGCGACCTCACCGGGCGCCGCTACCCCGGGGGCCAGCCCGGCACCGTAGTCAGGCGCCGCACGACGACCTGCGACGGATCGCGGACGAGCCGCCGCACCGGGCCGCCGCACCCGGCCGTCATCGGGCGTGGCCGCCCGGGGACGTGATCGGCGAGTTCCGTGGCGTCTCAGTACAGGAACGGGATGAGCCGGCGGGTCCGGCGCCGGTATGCCGGGTAGTCGGGGAAGCGTTCCTCGAGCCAGGCCTCCTCGCGATGCGACTTCAGGTCGAAGAACGCGAGAAGCACCGCGGCGAGGACGAGGGCCGGCACGCTCGCGATGAGGAGGCCCCAGCCCGCCGCAGCGATGACCAGGCCGCCGTAGATCGGGTGGCGCACGAGCGCATACACACCAGTCTCGATCAGCGTCGCCCCGTCCCGCGGGTGGGGCAGCGGCGTGAGGTTCGCGCGGAGGTCACGCATCCCGGCGACCGCGAGGGCGCCCCCGACCGCGAGGAGCGCCGCGCCGGCCACGCCGGAGACGATGCGGGCCATCGTGCCGTTCCAGGCCGGCGGGAGCAGGCCGCAGAGCGCGATGGCCACGAGGAGGACGCCCTGGAGGACGACCCATCCTTCGCCGCGCGGCCCGAGGCTGGGGAGTCGGCTCATGGCGCTCATCCTACGTGCAGGCGGGCCACCTGCGGGCGGGCTGTGTGCGGAGGGGCCGTCCGGCCCACGCCGGCCGCCGCCGGCTCCCGTACGATCGCGCGGTGACGGATCGACGGTTCGCCCGCGGCATGGGACGCGTCGCACCGGGGACGGCGACGTGGCCCTATGTCGGAGCGTGGGTCGCAATCGTCGTCGCCGTGTTCGCCATCGGGACGGCCGGCTATGTCGTCATCGGCGGCTGGAGCCTGTCCGACGCGTTCTACATGGCATCGATCACGCTCACGACGGTCGGCTTCCGGGAGGTGCGCGATCTCGACGAGCCGCTCCGCCTCTGGACGACCGTGCTCGCGATCAGCGGGGTCGCGATCATCTTCGGGACGGTCGGCATCATCGTGGAGGAGCTCGTGCGCGGGGCGACGAGCGGCAGGCGGGAGGCCAGGCGGATGGCGGGACAGGTGGCGGGGCTGCACGACCACTACGTGCTCTGCGGCTACGGCCGCGTGGGCTCCACCGTGGCGATGGAGCTGGAGCACGAGGGACACCGGACGGTCGTCATCGATGGCAACGAGCCGTCGCTCGAGCGGGCCCGTCGCGAGGGCCACCTCGTCGTCGCCGGCGACGCGACCGACGACGCGACCCTCCATGCGGCCGGGATCGAGCGAGCCCGGGGGCTCATCGCGACGATGGACTCGGACGCGAACAACGTCTACGTCATCCTCTCCGCCCGCACCCTGAACCCGGGGCTCTTCATCGTCGGACGGGCCAGCTCGGCGGACGCCCTCGCGAAGATGCAGCGCGCCGGCGCCGACCGGGTCGTCTCGCCGTACACGATGGCCGGGCGGCGCCTCGCAGAGCTCGCGAGCCGGCCGCGTGTCGTCGACTTCCTCGACCAGGCGCTCTCGCACGGGCAGCTCGCGTTCTCGATCGAGGAGCTCGTCGTGGAGCCGGGGTCGTTCCTCGTGGACCGGGACGTCGCGACGCTCCGCCACGACGGGATCTTCGTCCTCGCGATCGTGCGCGGCGAGAACGACTACGAGGCGAACCCGCCGGACGCGCGCGTCCTGCGCGCCGAGGAGGTCGTCATCGTGTCGGGCCCCGCCCCGGACCTCGCGAGGCTCGCCGGGCGACCGGAGCGGGGGTAGCCCCCAGCCTCGGGGCGGCTGCGTCGGCGTCAGGGCGCCGCGGGCAGTCCGGCAGACACGGGCGGTCCGGACGACATGGGCGATCCGGCCGACATGGGCGATCCGGCCGAGACGGCCGCGCCGGCCGGATCGCGAGGTGCCGCGGCCGGCAGGGATCCCCCACCCTCGACGAGCCAGCACGCGGACGCCTGGCCACCCCCGAGGTCGAAGAGCGGGGGCTCCTCGCGGCCGCAGCGGTCGAACGCGACCGGGCAGCGCGGATGGAAGCGGCAGCCGGCCGGGACGTCGGCGGCATCGGGCGTCTCCCCGGCGAGGATCGTCCGCCCGGCCCTCGTGCCGGAGTCGGCCGGCTCGGGGCTCGGGGAGACACTGACGAGCGCCCGCGTGTACGGGTTGCCGGGAGACCGGATCACCTTCTCGGCGGGTCCGATCTCCATGATCCGCCCGAGGTACATGACGGCGATGCGGTCCGCGATGACCCAGGCGACCGAGAGGTCGTGCGTGATGAACAGGTACGTGAGCCCGTGTCCCTCGCGCAGGTCGAGCATGAGGTGGAGGAGCTCCGTCCGGATCGAGACGTCGAGCATGGAGACGGGCTCGTCCGCCACGACGAGCTCGGGGCCCATGACGAGCGCGCCCGCGATGACGACCCGCTGGCGCTGGCCGCCGGAGAGCTCGTGGGGGTAGCGGAGCGCGAAGTCGCTCGCCGGACGGAGCCCGGCCGCCTCGAGGGCCTCCATGACCCGCTCCTCCCGCTCGCGGATGGACGGGGCGAGCCTGTTCACGACGAGCGGCTCCGCGACGAAGTCGTGGATCGTCTGCTTGGGGTTGAGCGTCTCGTACGGGTCCTGGAAGATGACCTGGACCCGCTTCCGGTAGTCGCGGAGGCGCCGGATGCCCCACAGGTCGGAGACGTCGCGGCCATCGAAGATGACGCGCCCGGCGGTCTGCCGAGTGAGCTTCACGATGACGCGGCCGGTGGTCGTCTTGCCCGAGCCCGATTCGCCGACCAGGGCGAGCACCTCGCCGCGCTGGATCGACAGGTCGATCCCGTCCACCGCGCGCACGACTCCACGCGACCGACGCAGGACCGTGTCCGTGAGGCTGCCGCGGATCGGGAAGTGGACCTTCAGGCCCTCGACGCGCAGGAGGTCGGTCGTCATCGATCGCCCGGCGGACGTTCCGGCGAGATGGAGTGGTCGAGGGACGGGATGTGCGCCGGCCCCTCGGCGGCGATCTCCTCCGCGACCGCGTCGGCCAGCGTGGTCGCATCTCCGCCCGGCGGCCCGGCGTCCGGGGTCGACGCGAACGAGCCCGCGCCCGCGGCCGACGCGAACGAGCCGCCGCCCACGGCCATCGACGGCACCGGGACCGGCGTCCCGTCGCTCCCCGGCGGGTACAGGTGGCACGCCACCCGGACGCCGTCGGCGAACGTGATCTCGGGCGGGACCTCCTCCGCGCACACGCCCATCACGAGGGGACAGCGCGGGTGGAACCGGCAGCCCGGCGGCGGGGTCCGGAGGTCGGGCGGGGCGCCCGGGATGACCTCGAGCGAGCGTCGGTCCGCCCGGATGTCGGGGAACGCACCGAGGAGCTTCTGCGTGTAGGGATGGCGCGGCCGCCTGAACACTCCGGTGACCGGACCCTCCTCGGCGATGCGACCGGCGTACATGACGAGCACCCGATCGCAGGTCTCCGCGATGACGGACAGGTCGTGCGTGATGAGGATGAGCGAGAGCCCGAGCTCCGAGCGAAGCCGTTCGAGCAGCTCGAGGATCTGCGCCTGGACCATGACGTCGAGCGCGGTCGTCGGCTCGTCGCCGATGACGATCGCGGGGTCGCAGGCGAGCGCCATCGCGATCATCGCGCGCTGCCGCATCCCGCCGGAGAGCTCGTGCGGGTACGCGCGTGCGCGCTGGCGAGGGATCCCGACGAGCTCCAGCAGCTCGCCGGCACGCCGGGTGGCATCGGCCTGCGACTGCCCCAGGCGCGCGACGAGCGGCTCGGCGATCTGGTCGCCGATCCGCTGGACCGGGTTAAGCGCGTTCATCGCGCCCTGGAACACGAGCGAGATCTCGCGCCACCGGTAGCGCCGGAGCGCGCTCTCCGACTTGGGGACGAGGTCGATCCCGAAGAGCCGGACGCTCCCGCTGACGATCTTCGCGTTGGACGGGAGCAGGCGCAGGAGGGCGAGCGCGGTCGTCGTCTTGCCGCACCCCGACTCGCCCGCGATCCCGAGCGCCTCGCCGTCGCGCAGCGTGAAGCTCACGCCGTCGACCGCCTTCACCGATCCGGACTCGAGGGCGAAGTGGACCCGCAGGTCCTCGACGACGAGCAGCGGCGCGTCGGGGTCCGCCTGCTTCGGCAGCGGCCACTGGCGACGCCCGCGTATGGCGGCGGCCGTCGCGATCGGCGTCGGCGTCGTCTCGCTCATCGCCTGGCCCGCATCCGCGGATTGAGCACGTCGTCGAGCGCGCCGCCGACGAGCGTGAAGGCGAGGACGACGAGGACGATGCACGTGGCCGGCGGCACGAAGTACCACCATGCGCCCAGCCCGGGCGCGCCCGAAGTCTGCGCGGAGTTGAGGATGACGCCCCAGGACGGGAGGAGCGGGTCGCCGAGGCCGATGAACGAGAGCGTCGTCTCGGTGAGGATCGCGCCGGCGAACGTGAGCACCGTGTTCGCGACGATGAGGTTGAGGACGTTCGGCATGATGTGGCGCCACATGATGTGCGCCCCGCCGCCGCCGATCACGCGGGCCCGGGCGACGAACATGCGCTCCTTCACCGACAGGGCCTGCGACCGGATGATCCGGGCAGTCGACGCCCAGCTCGTCACGCCGATGACGACGATGATGACGAACAGGGTCGACGGGATCCCGAGGATCGTCGCGTCAGTCCCGATGAGGTCGAGGATGATCGGCGCGAGGATGAGGGCGAGGACGAAGGTCGGCAGGACGAGGAAGAAGTCCGTGATACGCATGAGGACCGTGTCCGTCCGCCCGCCGAGGTAGCCCGACGCGATGCCGATCACGGCGCCGATGAGGACCGTGACCGCCGTCGCGAGGAGCCCGATGACCATCGAGATCCGCGCCCCGTGGACGGTGAGGTTGAGCATGCTTCGCCCGAGGTCGTCGGTGCCGAGCGGGAACTCGAGGCTGGGCGGCTGCAGCGGGAGCCCGGGCGCCGTCGTGGCGGTCTGGAGCGGCCCGACGAGGACCGACGGGAAGAGCGCGAGGAACGCGAAGACCGCGAGCACGACGATCCCGATGACGCCATCCTTGCGCCGGGCGAACCGGCGCCCGAAGTCGCGCATCCCGCGGGCCCGGAGCCGCCACCGCTCGGCCCGCAGCTCGCCTGCCGAGAGCGGTCGCGACGTCACGTCCGCACCCGCGGGTCGAGGACGCCGTAGATGAGGTCGGCGACGAGGTTCGCGAGGACGACCGAGACGCTCAGGAGGATGAAGATCCCCTGGAGGACCGGGTAGTCGCGGGCGTTGAGCGCCGTGACGGTGAGCGTCCCGATGCCGGGCCAGTTGAAGACGACCTCGACCGTGATGGCACCCGCGATGACGTAGCCCAGGTTGATCGCGATGAGCGTGACGGCGGGCAGGCGGGCGTTCGGGAGCGCGTGAGACCGGAGGATGCGCCCCTCGGTGAGGCCCTTGGCACGGGCCGTCGTCACGTAATCCTCGGTGAGCGTGTCGATGATCGACGAGCGCATGAGGATCGAGTACTGGCCGATGAGCCCGATCGCCACGGTCGCGAGCGGGAGGGCGAGGTGCCAGGCGAAGTCGGCGACCTGCTGCGGGAACGACTGGAACCGAACGCCGAGGGAGAACATCCCGCTCGTCGGGAACCAGCCGAGCCCGGTCGCGAAGATGATGAGCAGGAGCATGCCGATGACGAAGTACGGCATCGAGTAGAGGACGAGCGAGAACCCGTTGCCGATGTAGTCGACCGGCCCTCCTCTCCTCCAGCCGGAGTAGGCCCCGAGACTCAGCCCGACCACGATCGCGATGAGCTCGCCGAGGCCGAAGAGGATGATCGTCGGCCACATCCGGTCGCCGATGACGTCGACGACGGTGCGGCCGTTGAACTTGTACGAGCCGCCGAGGTCACCACGCAACGTCGACCCGACGTACGCGATGAACTGGTCCGGGATGAGCGGCTTGTCGAGCCCCCACCGCGACCGGAGCTCCGCGCGCGCCGTCTCCGGGAGGTTCCGCGCGAGGACGCGATCGGGCGAGCCGGGCATCATCCGGAAGAGCACGAAGTTGAGCAGGACGATGAACGCGATCGTCAGGAGCGCCTGGACGACCTTGCGAGCGAGGTAGCGACTACCCACGGCGCGGACGCCGGCGCCGGGCGCGAGCGTTCCTGTCGCACGCGCCCGACACGTCGCGGCGGGTCACCGTGCGGCGTGGGCCGCCGGACCTGCCACGGTCAGTCCTCCTCGCCCCTGCCGGCCACGGCCCGGCTGCGGCGCCAGATGACGAGGCCGACGGCGATGATCGCGACGAGGGCCACACCGCCCGCGGCGAGCAGCAGCGTGTTGCTCCCGCCGCTGTCGCCACCACCGCCGGGAGCCGGCGTGGCGCTCGGCGCCACCGACGGGGCGACGCTCGGGGCGGCCGATGCGCCGGCGCTCGCGGCCGCGGATGGCGCCGCGGACGGCGAAGGGGCCGGGGTCGGCGTCGCCTTGGCATCGGTGAGCAGCGTGTAGTCGAGCGACCCATTGACGAAGAAGGGGGTGCCGCCGTCGAGCGGCTGGGTCTTCCAGTTGGCGAACTTGTCGGTCCGGTAGGCGTGCAGCTCGTTGTCGTAGTAGAGGACGTGGTACGGCGCCTGGTCGTAGAAGATCTGCTGCATCTGCGCGATGTAGCCCTTGCGCTCCTCGATCGTGGCCGCCTCGAGCTGCTTCTGGTAGAGCGCGTCGTACTCGGGATCCGAGAACTGGCTGTCGCTCATGCTGCCGATCGCGCCGGTCGTGAAGATCTCCAGGAGGGAGTTGGGGTCGGGGTAGCCGCCCCACCCCCAGATGAACATGTCGTAGTCGGCCGTGTACTTGGCGCCGGCCTCGGGGGGCAGGAGGATGTCCGTGAGGGCGCCGGAGTCGAACGACTGGCTCTTCACCTTGATGCCGAGCTGGCCGAACCAGTCGGTGATGAACTGGGCGATCTTCGGGTAGTCGTCGCTCGAGTTCGGGAAGTAGAGGCGGAGGTTGAGCGCCTTCCCGTCCTTGTCGAGCCGGACGCCGGAGGAGTCGAGCTTGTAGCCGGCGGCGTCGAGCTTCTGCTTGGCGAGCTCGATGTCGAAGGTGCGGACGTCCGTCGGGTCGACGTGGAACCGGCGCTCCCACGGGGGGACCTGCGTCGTGCCGACGACGCCGTAGCCCTGGATGATCTTCTCGACGAGCACCTGCTTGTCGATCGCGTAGCCGAGGGCGTCGCGGAAGGCCGGATCGCGCAGGGCGGTCGTCGAGGCGCCGCCGCCGGGGATGTCCCCGAGGTACGTGTTGAAGCCGAGCTCGGTGAACCCGTTCGAGGTCGAGCTGATCGTCGTGATGCCCGGCAGCCCCTCGAGCTGCGCGAACTGGAGCGCGGAGGGATTTCGGATGTAGTCGAGCTCACCGGCCTTGAACGACTGCACCATCGTGTCGACGGCGTCGGGGAAGAACTGGAAGTAGACCTCGTCCGCCGCGCCGCGGCTCCCCCAGTAGTTGGGGTTGCGCTCGAGCCGCGCGTACTGCCCGGTCTTCCACTCGGTGACCTGGTACGGCCCGGTCCCCACGATCGGCGGATCGTTCGCGAAGTCGTTGATCTCGGTGAGCGACTTGCTGCCCCAGATGTGCTTGGGGAGGATGGGGACGGTCGTCGACAGGACTCGGTCGTTGGGTCGGGCGAGCTCGATGACGAGCGTCTCCGGATCGGTCGCCGTCGCGGAGACCATCGCGGCGTTCTTCACGTCGGGGTCGATGTACCCGTATCCGACGCTGTTGCCGCCCTTCACCGCGTCGATGATCATCTGGAAGGTCCACGCCGCGTCCTCGGCGGTGGCGGGCGTCCCGTCCGACCACTTCATGCCGGGCCGGATCTTGAACGTCCAGGTCTTGCCGTCGGCGGACTGGCTCCACGACTCCGCGAAGCCGGGGATCGGCTCGTTGTCGCCGCCGAACCCCACGAGGAAGTCGTAGTTGATCCAGTAGATCTCGTCGCCGATGTACTGGTAGGCGTTGAAGGGGTTGAGCGCCTCGAGGTCCTGCGTCGTCCCGATCTTCAGGACGAGCGGGTCCGCGGCCCGGACGGGCACCGCGAGACCGGCCGCGAGAAGGCCGACGGTGGCGAGGATGAGCGCGACGCGGCGCGCGAGACGAGAGCCGACGAACGGTCGCATGCGTGCTCCTCTCCCGCCGCAGCAGGACAGGGGCGCGTCCCACGTCGCGGCCACCCGGGTCTCCGGCTCCTCCCACCGGACTCGTCCCGAGTCTACGCGCTGGCGCGCCCGTGCGTGAAGGCCGTCGGGCCCCGGGCATGGCCGGTCTCGCCCCGGGGCGGTGGCAGCCGCGGGCGGTGGTCAGGCGGGCTCGGCGGGCCGGTGGCAGCGGTGGTGGTCGGGCGGTCAGGCGGGCTCGCCGGCCCCGTGGACGCCCCGCGTGATCGTCGTGCCGGCCTCGCGGTCGTCGGGCGGCAGCGTGCCGAGCGCGCGCGCCATGGCGCGGACGTGGACCGCGACCGACCCGCAGCACGAGCCGATGTACCCGATCCCGAGCTCTCGCGCCTTCACCGCGAACTCGGCCATCGCCGCGCGGGGCAGCTGGAGCGGGTCGAGCGCGAACGGGAACTCCGGCAGGGAGGTGAAGTCGGGCCGTCCGGGCGGCGTCTGGTACGCGACGGGCTGACATGCGATCGGGACCGCGACCGCCTCGCGCATCTCCGCGGCGATCGGGAGGAGCTTCACCGGACCGCGGAGGCAGTTGACGCCGACGACGTCGGCGCCGGCGTCGACGAGGGCGCGCGCGCAGTCGGCGGGACCGTCGCCCTCGCGGGCGATCGGCTCGTCCTCGAACGCCATCGTCACGATCACCGGCAGGCCGGTGCGCGCGGCGCGCTCCGCGCACAGCCGCGCCTCGCCGAGCCACGCGAACGTCTCGCCGATGAAGAGGTCGACGCCCTCGGCCGCCATGCCGTCGAGCTGCCGGTCGAACGCCGCTCGCACATGGTCGGCGGAGCGCGGATCAGCGGGGTCGTACGCACCGGTCGGGCTGAGGGTGCCGGCGACGAGCGCGTCCCCCTCCGCGGCGACGCGACGCGCGATCCGGACCGCCTCGCGGTTGATCTCGTCCACCGCTGCCGCGAGCCCGGCCCGCGCGAGCCGATCCTCGCCCGCGTAGAACGTGAGCGCCTGGAGCACTTGCGCCCCGGCGTGGAGGAACTCGCGGTGGAGCTCCACGAGCGCCTCGGGGTGGGTGATGGCGACCTCGGGCGTGAACGAGCCCGCGCGGACCCAGCCGCGCTTCTCCAGCTCGAGGAGATAGCCGCCGTCACCGAGGACGGGGCCGGCGGCGAGTCGTTCGAGAAGACCGATCGGCATCGAGGCTCCAGCGTGCTGCGGTTGCCGAAGACCGATGGTAGCAGCGCGACCGCGCGCCGAGGGGACCGCGGGGGCTGTGGCGGCGGCCCGAGTCGGCGGGCACCGCGGCCCCCCCCGAGTGTGGGCCC
>JBAWVU010000037.1:0-12560 GCA_037147135.1 Chloroflexota bacterium | reverse complement strand
CACCGATCGCCTGCCCGACCCGGAGCGACGGCTCCCGGACGCGCTGGGCGTGGTGGCTGCGTGGCCCGAGGCCGGCGGCGGCGCGGCGACGCCTTCGTTCGAGCCTCCGTCGGGGGCGCCGTCGGGCGTGCCCGGGATCCCGGAGCCGCTCCGGATCGGGCCGCGCCTCTTCACGTGGGGCGAGCGGACGTACGTCATGGGCATCGTGAACGTCACGCCCGACTCGTTCTCCGGCGACGGCCTCCTTGCGACCGGCGGGGACGTCGTCGTCGCGGCGGTCGCCCTCGCGGACCGGATGGTGGCCGAGGGCGCGGACATCCTCGACATCGGCGGCGAATCGTCGCGGCCCGGTCACGGCGCGGTCTCTGCGGCCGAGGAGCGCCGCCGCGTGGTGGCGGTCGTCGCGGCGATCCACGCCGCGCACCCGACCGTTCCCCTGAGCGTCGACACGACGAAGCCCGGCGTGGCCGCGGCGGCGCTCGACGCGGGGGCATCGCTCGTCAACGACACCTGGGGGGTCGCCGAGGACGGCGCGCTCGTCGCGCTGGCGGCCGAGCGGGGTGTCCCGATCGTCCTCATGCACAACCGCGCCGAGGCCCGGTATTCGAGCGTCGTGGCGGAGGTCATCGCCGATCTCCAACGAGCGATCGACCGGGCGCTGCGGGCGGGCGTCCCGTGGGACTCCGTGGTCGTCGACCCGGGCTTCGGGTTCGGGAAGGCGCCGCTCCACAACCTCGCGCTCCTGCGAGACCTCGCCGTGCTCCGGATCCTCGGGCGGCCGGTGCTCCTCGGGACATCGCGGAAGTCGACGCTCGGCAAGGTGCTCGACCTCCCGCCCGACAAGCGCCTGGAAGCGACGCTCGCCACGACGGCGCTCGGGATCGCCGCGGGCGTGGACATCATCCGCGTCCATGACGTCCGTGACAACGTGCGCGCCGCGCGCATGGCGGACGCGATCGTCAGGGGATGGCCGGCCGGCGGGGCAGCGGCAGGGGCCGCCGGATCCGCGGCGGGACCTGCCGGCACCGCCGCAGCCGGTGGGTCCCGGCGGGGTGCTCGAGGGTGAGCGACAGGATCGTCCTGAGCTCGATGGTCTTCCAGGGGCGCCACGGCGTGCTCGAGGCGGAACAGCGCGAGGCGCAGCCCTTCGAGGTGGACCTGGAGCTCGCGCTCGATCTCCGGCCGGCGGGCCTCCACGACGATCTCGAGCGGACGATCGACTACGCGGCCGCCTTCGAGGTGGTCCGCCGGGTCGTCGAGTCGACCAGCTATCGGCTCATCGAGGCCCTCGCCGAGGCGATCGCGCACGAGGTGCTCGCCCGGTTCCCCGCGGCGCGCGAGGTGACCGTCCGAGTGCGCAAGCCTCGCGCGCCGATCGACGGGGTGCTCGCGTGGGCGGGGGTCGAGATCGTGCGTCGCTCCGCCTCCCGGCGTCGCGGCCGCGACTGATCGCGGGAACAGCGCGGCCGGCTTCCCCTCCTCACGGACGCCGGCCGCGGTGTGCCGTCGATCGACTGCGCTCGACGGCGATCGGTCGAACCCTGCGCCGCCGGCCGGCGGCGCAGGGGAGATGGCGCGGGTGCTACGGGTTGACGGGGCGGGTCCCGAGCGTGACCGAGACGGTGATCGTCGCGCCGTCGCGGACGACCTGGAGGTCGACCTTGTCACCGGGCGCGAACTGCACGAGCAGGTCTTCGAGCGGCTGCGTCTCGCTGATGGTGGTGCCGCCGACGCTCGTGATGATGTCGCCGGCCCGGAGGCCTGCCGCCGCCGCGGGCCCACCGGGGACGACGGCGTCGGTGGTGGAGCCGTCGGCGGCCTGGCCGCCATCGATGAGCGCGCCCGCCGTGACGGTGAGGCTGCGCTCCTTGACGACCTGCGGGTCGATGGCGACGTAGCGGATGCCGATCCACGGCCGCGCGAGCGGCGTGCCGGCCTTCGCCTGCTCCATGATCGGCTTGGCGACGTTGACGGGGATCGCGAACCCGATCCCCTCGGCGGTCGAAGCGACGGCGGTGTTGATGCCGACGACGTTGCCGGCGGCATCGAGGAGGGCGCCGCCGCTGTTACCGGGATTGATCGCTGCGTCGGTCTGGATGAGGTTGCGGATGGTCGTCCCGCTGTCGACCTGGATCGTCCGGCCGAGCGCCGAGACGATGCCGGACGTCACGCTGTTCGTGTACGTGCCGAGCGGGCTGCCGATGGCGATGGCGAGCTGCCCGACCTTGATCCTGCTCGAGTCCCCGAACGTGGCGGTCGGGAGGCCGGTCGCGTCCACCTTGACGATCGCGAGGTCGGTGAGCGTGTCCACTCCGTAGACCGTGCCGGAGAACTCGCGGCCGTCCTTGAGGCGGACGGTGAGCTGATCCGTGCCCGCCACGACATGGCGGTTCGTGAGGATCCAGCCGCTCGCGTCGTAGATCACGCCGGACCCGACGCCGGTCGTGGGGATGTCCTGGCCCTGGAAGAACCCGTTGCCTGTTCCGGCCTGGCCCTGCGTGATGATCGTCACGATCGCCGGGCTCACGTTCTGGGCCGCCGCGATCGCCGCGGACGATTCGTCGATGGTGACCTGCTGCGGGGTGCCGGCCTCCTTCGCGGGCTGGACGACGGCGACGGTGCCGGTCGACTGGTCCAGCGCGCCCGAGGCGCGGAGGATCACGTACGTGCCGCCCGAGGCGAGGACCGCGCTGAGGAGGGCGGCTGCGATGACCGGGCCGATGATGCCGCCCCGGCGCGACCGTTCCGCGGCGGGCGCGACCGTGACCGCGGCCGGCTCGAACCAGTGCTCCGGGGTCGGCGTGGTGGCGGACGCGCTCGCCCAGGTCGGGCGCTGCTCGGACGCCGGCGCGAACGCGGCCGGGATGGCCTCCGGCGCCCCGGCCAAGGGCTCGGGCGCGACCTGCGGGGCAACGGGCGCGAACGCTTCCGGGATGGCCTCCGGCGCCGCGGCCACGGGCTCGGGCACGGGTACGACCTGCGGCGCGACGGGCGCGAACGCGGCCGGGATGGCCTCCGGCGCCGTGGTGAGGGGCGGCTCCATCGGGTGACCAGGCCAGGCAGGGGCGGTCGCGATGGGCTCGGTCGGCGCCGCGCCAGGGGTCAGGGAAGTAGCTGCCGGGATCGTGGGCGCCGCATCGGCTGCCTGCGCGGGCCGATCGATGGGCGAGCCCGGGTCCCGGGCATCCTGGTCGGTCATCGAGGGAGGTCTCCTGCTCGGTGGTGGTGTCGGACGGGCGACTGCCGGCCGGATCCGGCCGTCGCCCGACCCGGGGTGCGTGCGGTCACCCGCAAGCGTGACGGCTCAGGGTTCAGTCGCGGACGCCGGACGGTGAAGAATCCGCTACCTGCGACGACTCTGCCCGCGGGGACTCGGTGCCGTCCGCCGGCGGCTTCGCGGCTGATTCCCCGGGACGGGGACCGGTGGCCCGGGGATCCCGCGGCAGTGTGACGGTGAAGGTCGTCCCGACCCCGAGCCGGCTATCGACGGCGATCCGCCCGCCGTGCATGTCGACGATCGACTTGACGATCGCGAGCCCCAGGCCGCTGCCGCTTGCGCGCGCCTCGTTCGACCGCGAGCCCCGGTAGAAGCGCTCGAAGATGTGGGGCAGCTCGGACGCGTCGATCCCCACGCCGGTGTCGGCCACCACGATCCGTGCTCCTTCGCGATGTGGCGCCAGCGTCACCGTCACCGTCCCGCCGCGCGGCGAGAACTTGAGCGAGTTCCCCACGAGGTTCGCGACGACCTGCCCGATCCGCTGCGGGTCGTGGCGGATCCGGATCGGCCGGTCCGGCACGGCGACGGTGAGCGTGACGCCGCGCTTCCGGGCCGCGGCCTCGGCCTGTTCGACGGCCGATTCCACGCAGGCGCGGAGATCGTCCGGTCGCAGGTCGAGCTGGAGGAGCCCCGAATCGAGCTTCGAGAGCTCGAGGAGGTTCTGCGCGAGCCAGTCGAGCCGGTCGATCTGCTGGCCGCTCGACTCGAGGAACTCCTCCGCGGCCGTCGGGTCCTCGACCGCCCCCTCCCGGAGGAGGTCGTTGAACGTCCGCAGGGCCGCGATCGGCGTCCGCAGCTCGTGCGAGACGTCCGCGAGGAAGTCCCTGCTCCGGTCCCGGTCCCGTCGGATGATCTCCATGCTGTCCTGGAGGCGCGCGGCCATCGCGTTGAACTGGCGCGTGAGCTCCGCGACCTCCACCGACCCGGTCTCCGCGAGGGCGGTGGGGACGCGCTGGCTCATGTCGCCGCCTCCGAGCTCGCGCGACGCGACGGTGAGTCGGCGGAGCGGCGTCGTGAACCGCCTGGCGAGGTACGCGGCCACGATCATCGCGACGAGGAGGCCGACGAGGGCGCTGATGACGACGAGGCCGGTGATCGTCGCGATCGTGCTCGTCCGGAACGTGTACGGGTCGGAGACGGCGACATCGATCGCCGCCTCGGGCAGGAAGCCGTCCCCAGACGGGAAGCTCGCGCTGCGGGCGAGCGCCTCCCGGGCCTGGCCGACCGCCGGCGCGACGGTGAGCTTCCCCAGGTAGGCGGCTCCCGGTACCGGCACGAAGGCCGGCATGTCCGCGCTGTCGCGCTCGATGGTGCCGATCTGCAGCTGCACGTCGGCGAGGGCGAACTGGTTCGCGATGGCGCCGAGGAACGTGGGGTTGCGGAGCAGCCGGTCGACCTGCGGGTCGACGGTCCCATCGGGGAGCACGAGCCTGCCCGTGGACGATTCGCTGCGCGCGAGAGTGAGGACGATGCCGGCGACCGACGTCATCCTGGACTGGAGATTGTCGGCCTCCTGCCGTCCGAAGAAGTCGTCGAGCCGGTTGATGATGAGGACGGTGAGTACGAGGAGGGTGAGCGCCACCACGCCCACGATCGCGATCGTGAGACGCCCCTGGAACGTCCGGGGGATCGGCCGCCAGGCCGGGCCGCCCGACGCCGCCGTCGGGCGCACCCCATCGACGCTCGTGTCAGCGCTCCGCGAAGGCGTAGCCGGCGCCGCGGACCGTGAGGACGAAGACCGGGCTCGACGGGTCGTCCTCGATCTTCTCCCGCAGGTGGCTGATATGGACGTTGATCGTCTTCTCGTCCTGGTCCAGCGCCTCGTAGTCGCGGACGAGCTCGAGGAGCTCGCGGCGGGAGAAGACGCGACCGGGCCGCGCCGCGAGGTGACGGAGGATCTCGAACTCCGTCGCCGTGAGGCCCACGCGCCGATGGCCGCGCTGGACGCGCCGGCGCTCGAGGTCGATGAGGAGGTCGCGGTGCCGGATGACCCGCCCACCAGCGGCGTCGGCCAGGTCGCCGTACGCGCGGCGGAGCAGCGCCTTGATCCGGCTCATGAGCTCGCGGAGGCTGAACGGCTTCGTCAGGTAGTCGTCGGCGCCGAGCTCCAGCCCGATGACCTTGTCGACTTCGTCGTCCCGCGCCGTGAGGATGAGGATCGGCGCCTTGGACCCGGCCGCGCGGACGCGTCGCAGCGTCTCGAACCCGTCCATCCCCGGCAGGCGGACGTCGAGGACGATGAGGTCGGGAGCCTGGTTTGTCGCGAGTTCGAGCCCCTCCTCGCCGGAACGGGCCAGCTGCACCTCGTAGCCCTCCTGCTGGAGGGCGTACTGGACCCCGCGAGCGACGGCATACTCGTCCTCGACGATGAGGATGGTGGCGGCCATGTCCCGCGATGATACGTCCGAACGGGCAGAAGGCCGTCGAAGTCGTCTCGTGTGGTAGCGTAAGGGACCGTTCCGCGGGCCGCGGATGTGCGCGCCCAGACGGCATCGCCGCACCGGTCCCGCCGCGCTTCGCGCGAACCGATCACGCAGAGGTCACAACGTGAGCAGCATTCGCCCCACGCTCGCCGCCGAATCGCGCGACGTCCTCGGGAAGAAGGTCGCCGGCATGCGCCGCAGTGGCCGGCTCCCGGCCGTCGTCTTCGGTCACGGCGAAGAGTCCAGGCCGGTCTCCGTCGACACGCACGACTTCGAGATGCTCCGCCGGCGGATCGCCGGGTCGACCCTCGTCGACCTCTCGATCGACGGCGGCAAGGCGGCCCCGATCCTCATCAACGGCGTGCAGATCAGCCCGATCACGCGCCGGCCGCTCCATGTCGAGCTCTTCCTCGTCCGCATGACCGAGGAGATCACGATGGACATCCCGATCGTGACCGTGGGCGATGCCCCGGCCGTGGAAGGGCTCGGCGGGACGCTCCTCCAGGCGCTCGAGATGGTGAAGGTCAGGTCGCTCCCGGCGAACCTGCCGGAGCGGTTCGAGGTCTCGGTCGATGGCCTCGTCGATTTCGACACGATGATCCACGTCCGCGACCTCGAGGTCCCGAAGGACGTGACGCTCCTCACCGACGGCGGCGAGATGATCGCGCGCGTCCTGCCGCCGCGCGTCGAGGTCGCCGAGGCCGCGGAGGTCGCGGCTGCCGAGGGCGCCGAGGCTCCGGCCACCGAGGCGGAGGCGTCCGAGGAGAGCTGATCCGAGGCCCGGCCCCTGGCCGAGAGTCCCACACCAGATCGAGCCCGACCGGCGCCACCGGCCGGGCTCGACGATTCAGACGACCTGGCGGCGGATCGTCCGCGAGGCGAGCGCGACGAGGAGGATCGCCACGCCCGCGAGGAACGCCAGGTCGACCTGGAGGACCCGCGACGTCAGGTCCGCCCCCACGATCATCACCGCCCGCAGCCCCTCGATGGCGTACGTGACCGGCATGAGCCGGGCGATGGGCTGGAGGAGGGGCGGCAGCTGCTCGACCGGCCAGAAGATCCCGCCGAGAAGGCCCTGCGGCACGATGACGATCGGGATGAACTGGATCACCTGGAGCTCCGTCCGCGCGAACGTGGAGAGGAAGATCCCGAGGTTCACCGCGCCGAGGGCGAGGAGGAGCGCGACCAGGTAGGCGAGCAGCGGGCTCCCGGCGCTCGGGACGCCGAGGCCGATGGCGAACGCCGGGATGGGCCCGATCGACGGGATCGGGATGCTCAGGAGGACGAACGCGAGGAGCACGGCCACCTGGAGGCTCGCGAAGGCCCCGAAGCCGAGGCTGTACCCGCTGACGATCTCGCCGCGCGTCACCGGCGTCGCGAGCAGGCGCTCGAGCGTCCCACCGAGCCGCTCCCGCAGGAAGCTCACGCCGGTGAGGAGGAAGACGAAGAAGTACGCGAAGAAGCCGATGAAGACCGGGGCGAACGTGTCGAGCGTCGTCGCCTCGGGCGAGCCGTACACCGTGGCGTGGATGACGGTCGGGAGGGCGACCGTACCCGGAAGCACGGCCGCGAGCGCAGCCCCGAGCGACCGCTGCACCGCCGCGACCGCGGTCCCGTCCTTGCCGGGGCTGATGCCCGGCGTCACGACAGTGAGCGTGGGAGCCTCGGCGGTGCCTGCCCCACCCATGATCCCGGCCGGGACGATGAGCGCGATGTCTGCCTGCTCGTCGCGGAGCCGCGCCTCGGCCTCCTCCGCCGACGCGACGGTCGTCACCGACGTGATCCCGTACTCGGTACTCGCGCTCGCGAGCGCGGCGGCGATGCGCTCGCCCGGCGTCGGATCCACGACGACGACGCGGATCGCCGCCGTCTGCTGCGCCCCGAGGATCCACGCGAGGAGCGCGATGATGAAGATCGGTACGGCGAAGAGGAGCGCGAGCGTCCGCGGGTCGTGGCGGAACTGCTGTGCGATGCGACGGGCGATCGCGCCGATCCGGCGGGGGCTCATCGCTCGCCCTCCGCGTCCGGCGACCCCGGCGACCCCGGCGACGAGGTGCGCGGGCCCTCGGCGGGTGGGCCCTCGCCCGGCGGGCCGTCGGCGACGGGGCCGACCTCACCGGCCTCGCCTGCGAGCCGGAGGAACGCGTCCTCGAGGTCGTCGGTGCCGGCCCGCGCCCGGAGCTCGGCGCCTGACCCGCGCGCGATGATCCGGCCGGCGCGCATGAACACGAGGTCGTCGCACCGGTCCGCCTCGTCCATCACGTGGCTGCTCACCAGCAGCGTCGCCCCGTCAGCCGCGAGGCGCCGGAAGTGCGCCCAGAACTGGACCCTCAGCGCCGGGTCGACGCCGACCGTCGGCTCGTCGAGGAAGACGACGCTGGGGCGGTGGGCGAGCGCGCACGCGAGCGACAGGCGCCGCCGCATGCCGCCGGAGAGCTCGTACGCCGGCGTTCCCAGCCGATCGGACAGCTCGACCAGGTCGAGCACCTCGCGTCCGGCATCGCGACCGCCGCTGCCGTACAGCGACAGGAAGAAGCGCAGGTTCTCGCCGACCGTGAGCTCGGGGTAGATGCCGTCCGACTGTGTCATGTAGCCGATCCGGGCGAGCGCCTCGCGCGACGGCATCCGCAGCCCGAGGATCGACGCGTACCCTGCCGTGGGCCGTGCGAGGCCGGTGAGCAGGCGGATGAGGGTCGTCTTCCCGGATCCGTTGGGCCCGAGGGCGCCATAGATGCGGCCACGCTCGAGCGCGAGGTCGACCCCGTCGACGGCGACGACCTTCCCGAAGGCCTTCGTCAGGCCGCTCGCCTGGATCGCCGGCGCCGCCGCGACCGTCATGGACCACCTCCCGCCCCGGTGGGGCGACCGACGCGCCGCCCCCAGCCCTGCACGCGTCGCCGCGGGCGGGTCGCCGCACGGCACTTCAGACGGTACAGACCGGCGCGACTCCGTGCATGCCGCGGCCGCCGACCCGCGCGGTCCCGGCCGCGCGGGCCGACCCGCCCGCACGGTCGGGTGCCGTTCGGCATCCGTCATGGGGCGCTTTCGCCGCAGAGCCGCGACCCGGTCTGCGCGAACCTAACGTGGACGAAGTGCCGACCGCGGGCGGTGGCCCGCTCGGAAGGAGTCGCAGCCGAGATGAAGAAGATCCTGCTCGCGTACGACGGCGGGGATCCCGCGCGTCACGCGCTGGACACGGCTGCGGAGCTCGCTCTCAGGTTCGGGGCCAGCCTGAGCGTCGTCAGCGTCGTGCCGCTCCGGACGGGGCGCGCCGCGACGGATCCCTGGGACGACAGCGCCGTCCATGCCCAGGAGCTCGCGGAGGCACGGCGGCTCCTGCAGGAGAAGGGCATCGAGGCGGATCTCATGGAGCCGGCCGGCGATCCCGCGAAGACGATCGAGCACATCGCCGAAGAGGGCGGTTTCGACACGATCGTCATGGGCTCGCGAGGAATGGGCACGATGGGCCGCGTCCTCCGGGGCAGCGTCTCGGAGCACGTCGCGACCCACACCGACCGGACCCTCATCATCACCCACTGACCGCCGGCCTCCGCCGGCGACCGGCGGCCGCGCCATCGTGCTGCGGCATAGGGCCACCGGACGGCCGGACGGCCCGCCCCGGACAGCCGTCCGGCACCATGAACGCAGCGCCTCCCGGCGTATCGTCGGCAACCATGAGCCTTACCAACGCCGCCCATGCCGCTGCCCTCGCCGGCGAGCCGGCACCCGTCTCCGTCCGTGGCGCGGAGCTCCTCGCGTCGGAGCTCCTCAATAAGGATGCGGCCTTCAGCCTCGAGGAACGCGACGCTTTCGAGCTTCGCGGCCTTCTCCCCCCGCAGGTCCTCGACATCGAGGCGCAGGTCGCGCTCGAGCTCGAGCACGTCCGCCGGAAGGCCGACCCACTCGAGCGGTACATCGGGCTCGCTGCCCTCCAGGACCGCAACGAGACCCTCTTCTACCGCGTCCTCATCGAGCATCTCGACGAGTTCATGCCCGTCGTCTACACGCCGACGGTCGGCCTCGCGTGCCAGCGCTTCAGCCACATCCTCCGCTACAGCCGGGGCGTCTGGGTGACGCCGGACGATGTGGGGCACGTCGCGGAAGTCCTCCGGAACGTCCGCGGCGACGACGTTCGCCTCATCGTCGTCACGGACAACGAGCGGATCCTCGGCCTGGGCGACCAGGGGTGTGGCGGCATGCCGATCCCGGTCGGCAAGCTCACGCTCTACACGGCCGGAGCGGGCATCTACCCTGCGCTCACGCTCCCGATCTCGCTCGACGTGGGGACGGACAATCACGCCCTCCGCGACGACCCGTACTACGTCGGCTGGCGACATCCGCGGCTCCGCGGCGCCGCCTACGATGACCTCGTCGAGGAGTTCGTCGAGGCGGTCCTCGACGTCTTCCCGCGCGCCGTGCTCCAGTGGGAGGACTTCAAGCAGCACAACGCGATCCGGCTGCTCGATCGGTACCGCCGGCGGATCGCGAGCTTCAACGACGACATCCAGGGGACCGGCGCGGTCGTCCTCGCCGGGATCATGGCCGCGTGCCGCCACCTCGGCGAGCCGCTCGCGGCCCAGCGGTTCCTCCTCGTCGGGGCGGGCGCGGCGGGGACCGGCATCGGCCGGACGATCCGCGCGGCGCTTCGCGCGGAGGGTGCCGACGAGGCGACGATCCGGCGGGCCATCGTCCTCGTCGATTCCAGCGGCATCGTCCATGCCGACCGAGTGGGCCTCGACCAGGACAAGCACGAGCACGCGATGCACGCGGACCTGAGCGCCGCCCTGGGGATCGGTGTCGACGAGAGCGACCTGGCGGCGATCGTCGAGGCGGTGAAGCCGACCTTCCTCATCGGGACGAGCGGTCGTCCGGGCACCTTCACCCAGGAGGCGATCGAGGCGATGGCGCGCCATGCGCCGGTGCCGATCGTCATGCCGCTCTCGAACCCGACGGACAAGACGGAGGCAGCCCCGGCGGACATCCTCGCATGGACGGGCGGCCGGGCGATCGTCTCCACGGGGAGCCCCTTCGAGCCGATCGTCATCGACGGCCGGACGCGCGCGGTGGGGCAGGCGAACAACGTGTTCATCTTCCCCGGCGTCGGCGTCGGGGCGATCGTCGCGGAGGTCCGCGAGATCACGGACGATCTCTTCCTCGTGGCGGCCCGGACGCTGGCGGAGCACGTCTCCGACGAGCGCCTCGCCGCCGGCTGCCTCTACCCCCCGGTCACGGATCTTCGGATCGTATCGAGGGCGATCGCCATCGCGGTGGTGCGGACGGCCCGGGACGCCGGATCCGGCCGGGCTTACCACGACGACCAGCTCGAAGCGGCCGTGGACGCGGCGATCTGGTTCCCGAAGTACGTGCCCTATATCGCGGTCTGAGGACGACGCTTCGCTTAGCGAGTCGGGGGCGAGTCGGGTCGTCGCGCGGGGGCGGTCGGGGGCCGTTGGGCCTGCGCGCCGTATCATCGGCGCGTGTCGCTCCCGTTCGCGCCCCCGCTCGAGCCGATGCTCGCCGCCCCCGCAGCCGAGCTGCCGTCCGGGGCCGGCTGGCTCTACGAGCCCAAGTGGGACGGATTCCGGGCGATCGTCTTTCGGGACGGCGCGACCGTGCTGACGCAGAGCCGCGACCTCCGCCCGCTCGACCGGTACTTCCCGGAGCTGGCCGCACCACTCCTCGAGGCCCTCCCCGAGCGGTGCGTCGTGGACGGCGAGATCGTCATCGCCCGGAGCGCGGGCGCCGGCTCGCCCACCCGGCTCGACTTTGATGCGCTCCTGCTCCGCATCCATCCGGCCGCCTCTCGCGTCGCCCTGCTCGCCGCGGAGACGCCTGCGTCGTTCGTCGCATGGGACCTCCTCGCCGAGGGTGCGCTCGACCTCCGCGGGCGGCCGCTCGAGGAGCGTCGCGCACGCCTCGAGGAGCTGCTCGCCCGCGCCCGACCGCCGGTCCACCTCACGCCGGCCACGCGCGACCGGGACGTCGCGGCCGACTGGTTCGACCGCTTCGAGGGAGCCGGGCTCGACGGCGTGGTCGCCAAGCGGCTCGACGGGCCGTATGCGCCCGGCAAGCGGGCGATGGTGAAGGTGAAGCACGCGCGGACCGCCGACTGTGTCGTCGCGGGGTTCCGCTGGCACAAGGAAGGACCCGGCGAGATGGTCGGATCGCTCCTCCTGGGACTCCACGACGCCACGGGCACGCTCCACCATGTCGGCGTGGCGTCGAGCTTCACCCGCGAGCGTCGCCGCGAGCTCGCGGCAGAGCTCGGCCCGATCGCTCTCGCGGACGGCGCGTCGCACCCGTGGCCGCGGCCGGCCGCGGACGTGCCGGCAGGCCGGATGCCGGGCATGGAGAGCCGCTGGAACCGCGGCAGGTCGCTCGACTGGGTCCCGCTCGCACCGGAGCGCGTCTGCGAGGTCGGCTATGACCACCTCCAGGGCGACCGGTTCCGCCATGCGACGACGTTCCGCCGCTGGCGACCGGACCGGAGCCCGGACCAGTGCCGCTACGACCAGCTCGAGGAGACCCCGGCCCGCGAGCTCGCCGAGCTGTTGAGCAGGGGGGACGCGGCGTGAGCGGCGTCGTCGCGCTGGCACGTGGCGCGTGGAAGCCGACCGAGCGGTCGGTTCCAGTCGCGCGCTCCGACGACCGGTCGGCGGCTGCCCTCTCCACCCGGCGCCTCCTCACCGCGGCGGGCACGGTCGGCCTCGTGGTCGCGCTTGCGGCGTCGTTCCTCGGGATCCCGGGCCGGACCGCGGGCGGCGGGCCCGGGGCGGCGGCTCTCGGGGGGGTGCCCGCGCCCATCGCGCAGGCCACCGGCGCCGATCCCATGCCCGGGACCGGAGCCGCGCCCGGTGGCC
>JBAWVU010000036.1:0-12724 GCA_037147135.1 Chloroflexota bacterium | reverse complement strand
CCCCGGTAAGCGTCGGGTCCGGCTTCATCTTCGATTCCAACGGCTGGATCCTCACCAACCACCACGTCGTCGCGGATGCGACCACGCTCACGGTCCAGCTCTCGGACGGCCGCTCGTTCCCGGCCACGGTGTACGGCGCCGACACCCTGACCGACCTCGCGATCGTGAAGATCGCTGCGACGGGCCTCCCCGTCGCAGCGCTCGGCGACTCGTCCACCCTGCAGGTCGGCCAGCTCGCGATCGCCGTCGGCGACCCGCTCGGCGAATACCCGGGCACCGTCACCACGGGCGTGGTCTCCGGCCTGGGCCGCTCGCTCTCGGACAGCTCGGTCAACCTCGACGACCTCATCCAGACGGATGCCGCGATCAACCCCGGCAACAGCGGCGGCCCGCTCGTGGACGCGACCGGCGCCGTCATCGGCATCGACACGGCGATCGCCGGATCCGCGCAGGGGATCGGCTTCGCGATCCCGGTCAACCTGGCCCGCCCATTGACGCAGCAGGCGCTCGCCGGCCAGCCGCTGTCGCGCCCATGGCTCGGCGTGCGCTACCAGCCGCTCGACGCCGGCATCGCCACGCGCAACAACCTCTCCGTGATGTCCGGGGCGTGGATCACGTCCGGCAGCAACGGCACTGCGGTCGAAGCCGGCAGCCCCGCTGCGACGGCCGGCCTCCAGGAGAACGACGTCATCACCGCGGTCGACGGGACGAAGGTGGACACGAACCACCCGCTCGTCGAGCTCCTCGGCTCGCATGCTCCGGGCTCGACGGTCACGTTGACGATCCGCCGCGGCACGACCGACACGACGGTGACGGTCACGCTCACGACCCGGCAGGCGACTACGAACGGATAGCCTCCCGCCGGTCTCCCTGGTCTTCTGCGGCCCCGGGCATCACGCCCGGGGCCGCGCCCTCGTCCCGGTCGCCGGCTGCGTGCACAGGGAAGCCGTGGGTCTCATCGTGCTCGTCACGGCCGCCCTCCACGCCTGCCTCCAGCCGCTCGCCGTCGGCCTCGGCCGGCTGGCGGTCCCGGGCGCCCTCGTCGTCGAGGGGCCGGCGACGGCACAAGGCGCGGGGCGCGCCTGGACCGGCCCGATCCCGGCGGCATGGACGGAGCGACGTTCGTCAGCCTCACCGGCTCCCTCCATCGCGAGGATGAGCCGGCCCACGTGCCCGCCCTGGATCCGGAGAAGTGCATCACGTGCGCGGCCGACTACGCGAGCTCGTGCACGCACCTCTGCCCCGGACCGGTCTACCCGTGGGACGGGGAGAAGGTCGCCCTGAGCGCCTCGAACCGCCTCCATTGCATGACCTGCGCCGTGAAGTGCCCTCTCGAGGACATCCGCTGGCTGCCGCCGGAGGGCGGCGAGGGTCCCCGCTTCACGCAGGTGGGCTGGACCCGGCTACCCGTTCTCGGCCTCGATCCGCGAGCGCCGCCGCCGGGAGAAGTCCACGAGGAGGCGCGCCGCCTCGGCGACGTCGTCGGTCACGTGGAACAGGTCGAGGTCGTCGCGGCTGATCGCGCCGTGCTCGACGAGCGTGCCGCGGACCCACCGCAGGAGGCCGTCCCAGTAGTCGTGGCCCAGGAGGACGATCGGGAAGTGCTCGATCCGCCTCGTCTGGACGAGCGTGAGCGACTCGAAGAGCTCGTCGAGCGTCCCGAAGCCCCCGGGGAAGATCGCGAAGCCGTCGGCGTATTTCACGAACATCGTCTTGCGGACGAAGAAGTACCGGAACTCGATGGCGATGTCGAGGTAGGCATTCGACGACTGTTCGTGCGGCAGCTCGATGTTCAGCCCGACCGAGAGCCCGCCCGCCTCCTGGCAGCCGCGGTTGGCCGCCTCCATCACGCCGGGGCCACCGCCGGTGATGACTGCCATCCCATCCTCCGCGAGCATCCGGCCGAGCTCCCGCGCCTGCGCGTACGCAGGCGCCCCCTCATCGAACCGCGCCGAGCCGAAGACGCTCACCGCGGGGCCCAGGACGGCGAGCTCGTCGATGCCGTCGACGAACTCCCCGAGGATCCGGAGGACCCGCCAGGGGTCGCTGTTGAGGAAGGCGGGCCGCTGCGCCTTCCCGAGGAGCCGCGCGTCGGCCGTCTTGTCGCGGCCGTGGAGGGCCCGCGCCTCCATGCCGCGCGCCCTGATGACGACTCGGCCGCTCCGTCGGTCCTCCGAGATCGGCTCGCCGCTTTCGGTCATCTGCGCGCTCCCCCTGTGGTGGGCCGGCCGCCGCCATCGCCGCCGCCTTCGCCCCTGCAATCGGGCGTCGCGGCCCCCGCCGCGAGCCATCGCTTCCACGTCGCCTCGGCCGACCCGGCGGAGACGTCCTTCCCATCGCGCACGAGCGGGATCCGGAGGAGGCGCTGGTCGGCAAGGAGCCGGCCGGCGAGCTCGCCGTCGTCCATCCGGAGATACCCGAGCCCGGCGTCCTTCCAAGCCTTGCCGTCCGCGTCGGCGCACGCCTGCGCCCCGAGGCGCTCCACGAACCGGCGGAGCTCACCGGCCGCGATCGGACGGACGCGGAGGTTCACGTAGCTCACCGCGAGCCGCCGCTCCTTGAAGAAGCGGATCGCCGCCCGCGTAGCCTGCGAGTCGTCGCGGCCGAAGACCTGGATCGGGGGGCGGTCGACGGGGGCGGTCACCAGCACAGCGTACGGCCTGTGCGGGGGCGGTACCATCCACCGGAGGGAAGGAGGCGCCCGATGACTGTCTGGTTCACCGTCCGGCTCGCCGACCGGCCGGGATCGCTCGCGCGTGTCGCGATGGCCCTCGCGGAGCGCGGCGTGAACATCACCGGGGTCGTCGGCGTGGCCGAGGACACCGGCGGCTCGCTCATGCTCACGACGAACGACCCGGAGCTCACGCGCCAGGCGTTCGCCGCACTCGCGCTCGTGTACGAGGAACACGTCGGCGACGCCGGCGGGATCGCGGACATCGCCCGGGGCCTCGCCGACCGGTGAGCCCGAAGCGCCGCGGCGAGCCGACCGTCGCGATCCGCGTCGAGCACGAGGATCGGCCCGGGCTCGTCCCTGCCATCGCCGCGCGCGTCGCCGATGCCGGCGGGACGGTGCGGACGCTCTCGACCGTCCGCCGGGTCACGGACGAGAGCGGAGCCGTCGAGGGCGGCGCGAGCCACGTCGAGAGCGAGCTCGAGGTCGAGTCGGTCACTGCGGACGACCTCCTTGCGGCGGTCGGCGGCGTGCCGGGCGTCCTCGGAGTCCGCCCGACTCGTGCGCTCGACAAGGTCTTCGGCAAGCGCGTCATCGTCGTCGGCGGGGGCGCGCAGGTCGCGCAGGTCGCGCTCGGCGCCGTGAGCGAGGCGGACCGCCACAATCTCCGGGGCGAGCTCATCAGCGTGGACACGATCCCACTCGTCTCGGAGGAGAAGATCGCCGCCGCGGTCCGGGCGGTCGCGGACCTGCCCCGGGCACGCCTGCTCGTCCTCGCCGGCTCGATCATGGGCGGCGACATCAGCAGGGCCGCCGACGAGCTCCGCGCCCGTGGGATCCCCGTCATCGCCCTCAACATGGCCGGGTCGATCACCGACCACGCGGACCTCGTCGTAACCGACCCGGTCCAGGCCGGCACGATGGCCGTCATGGCGATCGCCGACACCGCGACGTTCGATCTCGCTCGGCAGCGCGGCCGGCGGTACTGAAGGCGGGACCATGCGCATCGCCACGTGGAACGTCAACTCGCTCAAGGCTCGCCTCGAGAAGGTCGAGTGGTGGCTGGAGCGCGCGGCCCCGGACGTCCTCCTCCTGCAGGAGACCAAGCTCGCCGACGGCGCGGCGCCGGTCATGGCGTTCGAGATGGCCGGCTACACCCTCGTCCATCACGGCGAGGGCCGCTGGAACGGCGTCGCGATCGCGAGCCGGATGGGCGCGGCGGGCGTCGTGACGAACTTCGGCGACGGGCCCGTGCGGTCGTCGGCAGCCGGCGCGGAGGTGGGCTCCGGCGAGGAGGACTTCGACCCGTTCGACGAGGCGCGGATGGTCTCGGCGGTCTGTGGCGGGGTCCGCGTCGTCTCGCTCTACGCCCCGAACGGGCGCGCGCTGGGGACGCCCTTCTACGCAGGCAAGCTCGACTGGTTCGCCCGCGTCGGGCGCTGGCTCGACGAGACGCAGGACCCAACGATGCCGCTCGTCCTCGGCGGCGACCTCAACGTGGCCCCCGCCGACGCGGACGTGTGGGACCCGGAAGGGACGCACGGCTCGACACACGTGAGCGGCCCGGAGCGCGACGCCTTCGAGGCGCTCCTCGCCTGGGGCCTGACCGACGTCTACCGGTCGCGCCATCACGAGCCCGGCCGCTACACGTGGTGGGACTACCGGGCCGGGAACTTCCAGCGCAACGAGGGGATGCGCATCGACCACCTCCTCGCGACCGCCCCCGTGGCGACGCGCGTCGTCGCCGTGGAGATCGACCGGGAGGCGCGGAAGGGGAAGCCGCTGCCGTCCGACCACGCCCCGCTCGTCATGGATATCGACGAACCCGGCCGTCCCTTCGACCCGGGCTGGGCCGGCTCGGTCGAGCGGTTCGCGGCACGGCGGGCAGCGCAGCGGGGCTGACCCGCGAATCCCGCTCTCCTCCGGCCCACCGTCCGGCACCCGTCGCGTCGGCTACAGTGGCCATGAGGCGTCCGCCGCCCGATCCGCACTGGAGGCCGAGTCCATGTCCGCCATCCTCTTCCGCGGGGCACTCCTCGTCGACGGCCTCGCAGACGGGCCGCGAGACGGGTCCGATGTCCTCGTCGTCGACGAGCGCATCGTCGAGATCGGCGAGCCCTTCATCGCCCCGCCCGACCTGCCGGGCCTGCGGATCGTGGACCTCGGCGGCATGACCCTCATGCCCGGCCTCATCGACGCGCACGTCCACCCGTCCGCCGCGGAGGTGATCGAGGACTACGCCCGGCCGATGCCCACGTCCCTGCGGGCCCAGTACGCCCGGGTGGAGCTGGAGGCGATGCTCCGGCGTGGCTTCACGACGGCGCGCGACGCCGGCGGGTGCGATGCCGGCATCCGGACGGCGATCGAGCGCGGCCTCATCGACGGCCCGCGCCTGCTCGTCTCCGGCAAGGCCCTGAGCCAGACCGGGGGCCACGGCGACGACCGCGCCGTGGGCGAGGCCGACCCCTGGGCAGGCGCGTACCCAGGCGAGTTCGCGCGGATCGCGGACGGCGTGGACGGGGTTCGGCTCGCCGCTCGCCAGGAGCTCCGGCGAGGGGCGGACCAGGTCAAGATCTGCGCCTCGGGCGGCGTCATGTCGGAGACCGACCCGATCGGCATGATCCAGTTCTCGGAGGCCGAGATCGCGGCGATCGTCGAGGAGGCCGCCTCGCGCGGGACGTACGTCCTCGCCCACGCGTACGGCGCCGACGCGATCGTGCGGGCGGTGCGCTGCGGCGTCCGCTCGATCGAGCACGCGAACCTCATCGACGCGGCGGCCGCCGCGGAGGTGGCCGCCGCGGACGCGTTCGTGGTCCCCACGATGATCGCCTACGAGGCGCTCGGGGAGCACGGGGCTGCGAGCCGCGTGGACCAGCGGCGTCTCGCGAAGAACGCCGAGGTGCGGGATGCCGGGCTGCGCGCGTTCGCGATCCTTCGGGCGGCGGGCGTGAAGGTGGGCTTCGGGAGCGACCTGCTCGGCGAGCACCGGCACATGCAGTCGCGCGAGTTCGCGATCCGGGCGGAGGTGGAACGGCCGGGGGACGTCGTCCGGTCCGCCACGTCGGTGAACGCGGACCTGCTGCGGCGCCCGGACCTCGGTCGGATCCTTGTGGGCGCGACGGCCGACCTCATCGTGGTGGACGGCGACCCGCTCGCCGATGTCACCGTCCTCGCTCGTCCCGCCGAGACGCTCCGGATGGTCGTGACCGAGGGGCGCGTAAGAGTGGACGCCCTCGGCGGGGCCTGACGGCCTGCGCCGCCGGCCCCGCGTGGTCGCGGTCCCCACCGCCGGCCCGCGCCACGACGTATCCTCGTGTCCATGGTCAGTCCTGCGTGCGCTCCCGACTTCCGCGCCCTGCTGCGGTCGGGCAGGCCTCTCGTCGGGACGTGGGTGACGTTCGCGGACCCCGGCATCGCCGAGGCCCTCGCTGGCTCCGGCGTGGACTTCCTCGCCGTGGACGGCGAGCACGGCGTCGTCGACGTGGGGACCCTGGGCCCGATCCTCGCCGCGACGCGCGCATCGGGGATCCCGATGCTGTTCCGGGTGGCCGAGAACGAGCAGGCCCGGATCCAGCACGCGCTCGCTTGCGGCGCGGGCGGTGTCGTCGTCCCACGCATCCGCTCCGCCGCGGACGCCGCCCGCGCCGCCGCCGCGACCCGCTACCCGCCGGTCGGCACGCGCGGCATCGGCTCCCGGCGGGTCTCCGACTATGGCCGGAACGCGGCTTCCCACCTCGCGGGCGCGAACGACGTCGTCGCGTGCTGCATCCAGGTCGAGACGCGCGAGGCGGTCGTCGACCTCGACGCGATCCTCGCAGTCCCGGGCGTGGACGCTCTCCTCGTGGGACCCTACGACCTCTCCGGCGCGCTGGGCCACCCCGGCCAGCTCGATCACCCGCAGAGCATCGCCGCGATCGCGGCCGTCCGCGAGCGCGCCACCGCGCGCGGCGTCGCCGTGGGCATCCACGTCCCGAGCGTCGCCGTCGCGCGCCGACGGATCGCCGAGGGGTTCGACTTCGTGACGGTCGGGACGGACTACGGGCACTTCGTCGGCGCGGTCGACGCGATGGTCGCCGCCGTCCGCGCCTGACCGCCGGGCCGCCGGGCACTCGCCGGATGGGTCGCCGCGCCCCTCGCTGAAGCGCCGACCTCGCGGCCCTATCCCAGGTCGACTGCCTCGCGCCAGACGGGGATGTACGGCTCCAGGCCGAGCGCGGCGACCTGCGGCGCGAGCGCGTCCTCGGCATCGGGATCTCCGTGGACGATGAAGACGCGCCGCGGGACGCCCGGTTCGCCGGGACGCCGCCCGTCGATGAACGCCCGGACCCAACCGAGGAGCTCCGACGCGTCCGCGTGCGCAGAGAAGCCGCTGATCGACTGGATCCGGCACCTGACGTCGCGGACCTCGCCATCGATCCGCACGGTCTTCGCGCCGGCCTGGAGGTGAGCGCCCATGGTCCCCTGCCCCTGGTAGCCGACGAAGAGGATCGTCGCCGCGGGGTCGTCGACGAGCTCGCGCAGGTGTCCCACGACGCGACCGCCGGTGAGCATCCCGTTCGACGCGACGATCATGTACGGGCGGGGTGCGCGGGCGATCGCGCGGGACTGCTCCGCGGTGTTGACGACGATCGAGCCGGGGTAGTCGAGCGGGGTCTCGCCCACGTCGAGGAGCCGCCGGGTCTCGACGTCGTAGCACTCGGGGTGGCGCCGATAGATCTCGGTCGCCTTCGTCGCCATCGGCGAGTCGAGGTAGAGCCGCAGCTGGGGGATCTTGCCGGCCGACAGCAGCCGATCGAGCTCCCAGACGACTTCCTGGGTCCGGCCGATCGCGAAGGAGGGGACGAGCAGGACGCCGCCGGCCTCGTCCACGAGGCGGACCGTCTCCGCGAGGATCCGCACGGCCTCGTCCTCGGGCTCGTGCTCGCGGCCGCCGTACGTGGACTCCACGACGACGAAGTCGGCGCTGGTGAGCACGGTGGGGTCGCGGAGGATGGGGGTCCCGCGCCGGCCGAGGTCGCCCGAGAACACGATCGTCCGGTCGAGGCCGTCGGGCTCCCCGGTGATCCGGACCCGGATGATCGCCGATCCGAGGATGTGGCCGGCGTCAAGGTACGTCGCATGGACGCCCGGCGCGACCTCGGTCTCCGCGTCGTACTCGACCGGGCGGAAGAGCGGCAGGGCGGCCCGCGCGTCCCGCTCGGTGTAGAGCGGCTCATCGAGGTCGACCTCGATCTCCGCCGGCTGCGATCGCAGCTGCGCCTCCACGTCGTCGGGGACGGGGACGTGACCCGGCCATCGATCCTCGCCCTCCCCGGCGAGCTCGAGGACGGCATCGAGGCGGGCCGCATCCTCGACGTCCTCGGCGGCGGCCTGGTCGGGATGGCGTCGCTCCCACCGGGCACCACGCTTGGCGAACTCCTCCTGGAGCTTCCCGGAGTCGAGGAGGACGAGCTCGGCGAGCTCGATCGTGGCAGGGGTCGCGAGGATCGGCCCGCGGTATCCCTCCTTCACGACGTGCGGGATGAGCCCGCAGTGGTCGAGATGGGCATGCGTGAGGAGCATCGCGTCGATGTCGCGGGGCTCGTATGCGAGCGGGATCCGGTTCCGCACCGACTCGTTGGGGCTCCCCTGGAACATCCCGCAGTCGATGAGTACCCGCGCCCGGGAGGTCTCGAGCAGGAACTGCGACCCGGTGACGGTGCGCGCGCCACCGAGGAAGTGGAGGTGCATGGGAGCATCCTGCCACGCGCAGAGGCGCAGCGAAGGGTCGCGGCCCACGCACGGTTCGCCGCCGTCGATCTGGCGCGGGCCAGCCGGGCCCGGCGGCGGCCGACGTGTGTCACGATCGGCCGATGCCGGCGACTCCCTCCTCCGCCCGCGCCATCCTCGCCGCCCGGTGGTCTCCGCGGATCGTCCTCCCGCGGCTTCCCGGTCTCGTCCTCGGCCTGGTCCTGTTCGGCGCAGGGATCGCGCTCATGGCGGCCGCGGGGCTCGGGCTTGGCCCGTGGGAGGTGCTCCACCAGGGGATCTCGCGTCACACCGGCATCGCGCTCGGGACCGTGGGCATCCTCGTCGGGATCCCGATCCTCCTGCTGTGGATCCCGCTCCGAGAGGTGCCGGGTTCCGGGACCGTCCTCAACGTCGTGCTCATCGGGACGGCGACGAACCTCGTCCTGCCGCTGCTCCCCCACCCCGCGGATCTGGTCCTGCAGGCAGCGATGATGGTCGCGGGCGTCGTCGTCATCGGGCTCGGGTCGGGGCTCTATCTCGGGGCAGGGCTGGGACCGGGGCCACGCGACGGGCTCATGACCGGGCTCCACCACCGGTTCGGCTGGTCGATCCGGCGCGGGCGGACCGCGATCGAGCTCGCCGTCCTCGTTGCGGGCTTCCTGCTCGGTGGGACGGTCGGGCTCGGGACGATCGTCTTCGCGCTCGGGATCGGCCCGCTCGTCCAGGTCTTCCTCCGCATTCTCGGGCGGGGCGACCGAACGGCCCTCGCGCGGACCGACCCGGACCTCGCCGAGGAGCTCGAGGCGCCGGGGACGGTCGGCGAATAGCTCCGGAAACGGTCGGTGAGCAGCGCTGCGGTACGCTGGGCCGGCGGGCGACCCGGGCGGGCCGGCAGTCTGGCCGCATCGCCGTCATCGGATCGGGGTCGTCCCCGACGATCCCGTCGAGCACCGCGTCCCCGACGGCTCCGAGCGGCGGATGATGTACCCGCCGGGCCGCATCTCCATCCGCGAGATGGGCTCGGACGCGAGGACGCGAGGACGCGAGGAGCCGCGCCTCCCCGCACACCCACGGACGACCGAACCGCACCTCGACAAGGGAGCTCCGATGCCATCTCTCGGAACGCCGCCCGATCCGCAGGTCACGACCGGGATCACGTGGGAGATCGAGGTTCCCCTGCTGACGAACCGCGACGTGGTCGGCAGCACGTTCGTGGCGTGCGCCCTCTCGGCCCTCATCGCCGGCTCGCTCGTCGGCGTGCTGCTCGCGGCGCAGGGTGAGTGGAACGCGATCCTCCCGGTGTTCGGGATGCTCTCCATGATCGCGGGGATCCTTTTCGGCATCGGCCTTCTCGCCATCGTCCTGGTCTTCCGTGGTGACATGCGCTTCCGGTTCGCCGTCACCGACGAGCAGGTCAGCTGCGAGCTCATCGACACGACCGCGCGAGCCGTCAACCGACTGACCGTCGTCGCCGGGGTGCTCGCGGCACGGCCCGGGGCGGTGGGGACCGGCCTCATCGCGACGAGCGGGGAAGTCACGTCGCTCGGCTGGGATGGCGGCTTCCGCGCCGCATACGACCCGAGACGACAGACCATCGCGTTACGCAACGGCTGGCGGCGACTGCTCGTCATCTACTGCACGGAGCAGAACTACGCGGAGGTCGCCGCCCTCGTGCGCGCCCGGATCGCATCACGCGGCACGGACCGGCGCGTGCCCGCCCGATCGCCCCTGCCGCGCATGCTCGGCTACACCGCCCTCGCGGTCGTCGCGAGCCTGCTCGCGTTCCCGCTCACCGACATCTCCGGCGTCCCGCTCTTCCTGCTGTTCGTCATGCTCTGCTTCGCGGTCGCGATGATCTGGCTCGTCAGCCTGTTCGGCTACGTCGTGCTCGGCTGCATCGCCGTCGCGGTCGCGTCCGTGATCGCCGACGCCGTGAGCGTCCGCGAGTCGTACCTGTTCCCGGGCGAGACGTACCGGCACTTCGATGTCTTCTCGGAGGACGACTGGCTCGTCTTCGGCATCGCGGGGATCGGCCTCGCCATCCTCGGCGTGCTCGCCTTCCGTGCCATCCGCGGACGCCTCCCCTCGATGCTCGAGCGCGACGCGGACAGCGCCGGGGGGTAGGACGCGGGACCGTCGGCGCCTCGGCGTTCCGGCGCGCCTGGGCACGCCCGGGCGGCCCGCCGCGCACCGCCTCCCGCGCCCGCCCCTACGTCTCGGACCCGGAGATCAGTTCCTCAGGGACCGAGTACTTCACGAGCGAGTCGTTCACCGTGACCGCCTCGATCGCGGTCGTCTCTCCGGTCCTTCGGTCCACGGTCCTGCGCCACAGCTCGTTCCGGCGGCGGACCCGGCCGCCGGCATCACGCGTGAACCGATGCGCGCGCTCCTCGATGTGGTAGGCATGGGGCCAGGGGCGGTCGGAGCGGAGCTCGCCGTGGAGATCCGTGGCCCCCACCCACGTCCGGACCTCGATCGGCCGGTCGGTGGCGTTCCGGACCCGCAGGTCCACGTAGCTGTAGAAGACGCTGGCGCCGCTCCCGAACGGCAGGACTCGGCCATCGTCGGGGAACGGGTCGAACCCGTGGTGGTGGTGCTCGACGATCTCCAGGGGGGCATGGAGCGCCATCCAGTAGAGGAGGTTCGCGAGCTGGCACAGCCCACCCCCGGTCCCGGTGGCGACCTCGCCCGCGACCAGCACCAGCCCGTCGACGAACCCACGCTCAGCGGACGGGGCGCCCACCCTCTCCCAGAAGGAGAAGGCCTCCCCGGGCGCGATCACGAGCCGGTCAAGGCCACGCACGGCGAGGAGGAGGTTGACGACCTTCGCCTCCTGCAGCGCCGGGTCGGATGTACCCAGCCGGCGGCGGAGCAGCGAGCGGTGCCGGACGCCCACCCACGAGAGGTCTGCAGCGAGCTGCCGACGCGCGAACGGGACGCCGTCGAGGCGGTCGCGGATCCGCCGGGTCGCGCGCAGCTGGGCGACGCGCGCCTCGTACACGAGCGGGTGGATCCCGGACAGGCTCACCGGCGGCGGTCCTGCGTCACGCGCGTGCGGCCCGATCCCGGCCGACCGGGATACGCACGATCGCGACCAGCATGAGCTCCTGGAACCGGATCACCGGGCCTCCTGCCGCTACTCCGCCCGAGCGCGAGGAATGCTATCAGAGGGCACCTCGGCGCACCGCCTGCCTGACGTCGCGCAGGACCGGGACCGTGTCCCGGACCGGGGACCGCCGGGCTCCACCGACCCGCGCCCTGCGGCCCGCTCGACCCGCACCGGATCGCGCCCGACGGCCGAAAGCCGGCATCGGCGCTACGCCGTGCGGCCATGGCGTCCCTCTCCCTCCCGCCGCGTCCCGCCTCCGTCGCGGCCGTCGCGATCGCGTCCGCCATCCCGGTCGGCGCATGCACGTCGGCCGGCGCGGCAGTCTCGCCGGCGCGGTCCGTGGCCGCTGCGGCGGCCTCCCGTGGGACGTCGATCGCCGGCTGGCCGATGCCTGGCCAGGCGACCACGACGAGCTTCATCCCGGTCCTCGCGTCCGCGGAGAACGTGGTGGGCAACGACCGGCTCCTCCTCACGCTCGTCGACCGGGACAATCGTCCGCTCGCGTCGCCCGACCGTGCCGTCACGCTCAGGTTCTACGACCCGGCGGCGGACGCGGCGGCGCCCGCGGAGACGGTGACGGCCGACTTCGTCTGGGCGATCGAGGGCGAGCGTGGCTTCTACATCGCGACCGCGACCTTCGACCGCGCCGGAGAGTGGGGCGTCGAGGTGGACGTCGCGCAGGCCGGAGCCGCACCCGAGGCCGCCCGCGTGCGCTTCGACGTGCAGGAGAAGGGAACGACCATCGGGGCCGGCGACAGGGCACCCAGCGTCACCACGCTCACCCTCGCGGACGCGGGAGGCGACGTGGCGAGGATCTCCACCGACCCGAAGCCGGACCCCGACCTCTACCGGACGTCCGTCGCGACGGCGCTCGCGGCGCGGGAGCCGTTCGTCCTCGTCTTCGCGACGCCGGTCTTCTGCCAGAGCCGCGTCTGCGGCCCGATGCTGGAGGTCGTGAAGCGCGTGAAGGCCGGGGAGCCCGGCGTGACGTTCATCAACGTCGAGCCGTACACCCTCGAGTGGCGCGACGGGAGCCTCAAGCCGGTCCTCGACGCGAACGGCCAGCTGTCGCCTGTGCCGGCCGTGAACGCCTACGGCCTCCTCGTGGAGCCGTGGATCTTCGTCGTCGATCGGGAGGGGGTCGTGCGGGCTTCGTTCGAGGCGGTCGTGTCCGAGCAGGAGCTCAAGGCGGCCGTCGACGCAGTGAAGTAGCC
>JBAWVU010000035.1:0-13009 GCA_037147135.1 Chloroflexota bacterium | reverse complement strand
GAGCGGGACCCTCTCGGGCGGCGAGGCCCAGAGGATCCGCCTCGCCACCCAGATCGGCTCGGGCCTCTCCGGCGTGATGTACGTGCTCGACGAGCCCAGCATCGGGCTGCACCAGCGCGATAACGACCGCCTCATCCAGACGCTCCGCGACCTGCGAGACCTCGGAAATTCCGTGATCGTCGTCGAGCACGACGAAGACACGATCCGCGCGGCCGACCACATTTTGGATCTTGGCCCCGGGGCCGGACCTCGAGGCGGGCACATCGTCGCCGAGGGTGCGCTGGAGGAGATCCTCAGGTGCGATGGCTCCCTGACCGGCCAGTATCTCAACGGAACGATTCGGATCTCGGTCCCCCGCATGCGCGTGCCGCCGCAGCGGGCCGGGGCCTGGCCGGGAGAGCTCGGCGACGGCTGGCTGCGCGTCCTCGGAGCGTCGGAGAACAACCTCCGCAGCATCGATGCGTCATTCCCGGCCCGCTGCCTCACCTGCGTGACCGGGGTTTCCGGAAGCGGAAAGTCCACGCTGGTGAACGACATCCTCCGCCCGGCGCTCGAGCGCGATCTGAACCGCGCGAGGGGGCACCCCGGCGCGTACCGGTCGCTCTCCGGAATCGAGCAGTTCGACAAGGTCGTGGTGATCGACCAGAGCCCGGTGGGGCGAACCCCGCGCTCGAACCCCGCAACCTATACCGGGGCGCTCGGGCCGATCCGCGACCTCTTCAGCGACCTGTCGTCCTCCCGGGTCCGCGGCTACGATGCCAGCCGGTTTTCCTTCAATGCCAAAGGCGGCCGGTGCGAGCACTGCCGCGGCGACGGGTTCATCAAAGTGGAAATGCATTTTCTTGCGGACGTGTATGTCGAGTGCGAGGTGTGCCGCGGGCGGCGCTACAACCGCGAGACCCTCGAGGTCACCTACAAGGGCAAGAACATCGCGGACGTCCTCGACATGGCGGTCGACGAGGCCGCAAGGTTTTTTCGCAACATCCCATCGCTCTGCAACAAGCTCGAGACGCTTCAGGATGTCGGCCTTGGCTACCTCCGGCTCGGGCAGTCCGCCACGACGCTTTCGGGCGGCGAAGCGCAGCGCATCAAGCTCGCCTCCGAGCTCTCGAAGCGGGCGACCGGACGGACGGTTTATCTTCTCGACGAGCCGACCACGGGCCTCCATTTTGCGGACATCCACAAGCTTCTGGAAGTTCTCATGAAGCTTCGCGATGCGGGCAACACGGTGATCGTGATCGAGCACAACCTCGAGGTCATCAAATGCGCCGACTGGATCATCGATCTCGGCCCTGAGGGTGGGGCCGGAGGGGGCACGATCGTCGCTGCGGGAACCCCCGAGGACGTCGCGCGCTCGACGGCGAGCCATACGGGGCGCTACCTTGCACGCACACTCCGACCATGACGCACCTCCTCGCCTTCATTCTCCTCGCCACAAACGCCGACCAGATCGCTGCCTCGCGATCCGCCCTCGAGGACGGGCTGCCGGGGGTTGCCATCAGCAAGCTCGAGAGGGTGCCTCCCGGCCAGCTGGATGCGGAGTCTGCCCTTCTCCTCGCCCGCGCCTATGTCGAGGACGGCCATCCCGACAGCGCCGTGGAGCTTCTGAAATCCCGGCCCGGCCTGCCCGGAGGGGATTTCTGGCTCGCGCAGGCCTTCGCCGCGCTGGGACGGCGGGCCGAGGCGCTGGCCGCATACCGCTCCGCGAAAAACGGCCCGTCATTTTCCGGCGAAGCCACCCTGGGCGAAGCGGGAATGCTCCGCAGCCTCGGGCGTCCGGATGAGGCGATCCGGGTTTTGAAAGACGCGCAGAACTGGCCGGAGCCGCGCCTCCGCCTCGTGCCATCGTGCGCGGGCCGCCTGGTACGGGACGCCGAGACCGTCCCACGTCCTGGCCAGCGTCTCCCATCCGTCCGCATCGTCGCGGCGGTCGAGGCGCGCGCGGTGCATGCGCGCGGTGGCGAGAAGCGCCTCCGCCTCGCGACGAATGCCGGAAGCCGGTCCGGCGCCCGTTCGCGCGACCGCCACCTCCGCCGTGGCGATCATCTCGGTCGTGAGCTCGCGCGCGGCAACGACTGCGGCGAGGTCGCGGCGCGCGTGCGCGGTCCCCATCGCGGAGGCCTCGATCTCGGCACCGAACGCGGCCATGCGGGCGATGAGCGCCCAGTCTTCCGTGCCGCGGACACGCTGCCAGCCGGCCGCCGTCGCGCGCCGGGCATCGTCGAGGTTGCCGCGCCACCGCGCCAACGATGCTGCCGCCAGGTAGGTCGGGACGGAGCTCTCGAGGTCGGGTGACGTCTCGAGCCCGACCAGCAGCTGGCCGAGGAGGCTCCCGGCGAGCTCACCGGCGTTGGACTCGATCTCGACGATCGCGAGGTTGAGGGCGGGGTACTCGAACGCGCCTTCGGCCGGCCCCCACGCGAGCGCCTCGAGGCTGAGGGCACGGGACTCGTCCCACCGGCCGAGCGAGAAGAGCGTCTCCGCCGCGTTCCCCCGGAGGAAGTTGCCGTAGACCTCCTCGAGGCCGACGCGCTGGGCCGCTTCGATGCCCTCGAACGCGACGGCGAGCGCCTCCTCCCGGCGGCCGAGGAGGTCGAGGACCGTCGTGAGGTTCGCCTCGGCGCGGAACCGCTCATCGAGGAGGCCGAAGCGCTCTGCCGCCCGGCGGGACTCCTCGAGGACGGCGACCCCTTCCTCCGGGTCGTCCGTCCAGGCGCGGCAGACGCCGAGCGTGACCGTCGCATGGACGAGCTCCGGGACAGCACCCTCGCCGGCCTCGTGGGCGGCCGCGATCGCCTCGCAGGCGAATCGAGTCGCATCGGTGAACATGCCCTCGTACATCCGGACGAGCGCGAGGGACGCGAGGATCGCGGCGCGCTCGTGGTGCGCGGAAGCGGGCACGATCTCGACGGCGCGGAGGAGCGCGGCGTGCCCGCCCACATGGTCGCCGGCAGCGCGGCGGTACCGTCCGAGCGCCTCCCACAGCACGGCGAGCCGAGCGCGATCGCGACCCGGCGCGGCGAGGGCGATCGCGGACTCCGCGTACGAGGCCGCGCGAAGCGGGAGTCCGGCCGCGCTCGCGGCCTCGGCGGCCCGTTGGCGGACGGCGATGGGATCGGCCGCCGACCCCGGCAACCCGGGAACCTCCTCGAGGTCGAGGGCGAGCTCGAGCGAGGCGAGGGCGTCCGCGCCGGAGTGGAGCGATTCGGCGACGTCCGCGGCCGCGAGCGCGGAGTCACGGGTCCGGTCGACGTCGTGCGCCGCCAGCCAGTGCGCGGTCGCCTCCACCGGCGCGTCGTCGAGGGCGCGGGCGAGCGCGGCGTGGTATCGCCGCCGGAGGGCGGGGAGCAGGTCGGTTGCGACGGCCTCGCCGATGCGTGCATGCCGGAAGCCGACAGGCGCGTCCTCCGATCCCGACGGCGCACCCGTCACCGCAGCGTCGTCGAGGCAGACGAGGAAGCCGTCGTCGAGCGCCTCCTCGAGTCCCGCGCGGAGCTCCGGGTCGGGCTCGCCCGCGCCCGTTCCGTCGCGGCGTTCGCGGCCTTCGCGCGGGGGGGCCGGGCGCGTTCCAAGCGTCGCCTTCGCGGCCGCGGATCGACCCCTGCCGGCTCCCCGGGGCGCGCGCGTCGTGGCCGCCGCCTCGAACGCCTTCGACGCCGCGACGAGCCGCGACGGCCGGATCGGCGCACCGGCGATCGCCAGCGCGCGAAGAACGCGGCGGCACGCGTGGCTGCGCAGCGCGAGGCGCGCCAGGACCAACTGCTCGATCGACGCGTTGCGCAGCGCGCTCGGCACCTCGCGACGTGCCGCGATGATCTCCTCGATGTGCAGCGGGTTCCCGGCGGATCGCTCGGTGACGAGGAGCAGCGCCGAGGCCGTCGGCCGCTCGCCCTCGATCGCCTCGACGAGGTCGGCGATCTCCGCGCGGTCGAGCGGCCCCAGGTCGACATGCGTCGTCGGCCGAAGCTCCTCGAGCACGTCGAGCGTCGCGTTGAGGGGATGGTCCCGCGTGAGTCGGTCGGGCTCGTACGCGAGCACGAGGCAGAGCGGGCGATCGCGGACCGTCCGGGCAAGGAACGACACGACGGCCCGCGTACCCGCGTCCGCATCCTGGAGCCCCTCGAGCGCCAGGAGCGTCGGGCCACGGTCGGCGATCCGCGACACCACGCCGAGGAGGGCCTCGAGCATCCGTGCTTCGCGTCCCCGGCGCGCCACGACCGGGGCACGCTCGGGGACGAGACCCAGCGCCGAGAGGCGTGGCTCGAGCGGCGCGAGGAGTCGCGCGATCTCGGCGGCGACGCCGCCGCCGACGAGCGAAGCGAGGCCGGGATCGTCGAGCGGCGCGAGATGCCGGACGAGCGCCGCGGCGAGCGGCGCGTACGGGAGCCCGCGACGCGACGGATACGCGGCGCCCCGCAAGACGGCGACGGGCGCCGAGGCAGCGGAGAGGCGGCGTGCGGTCTCGTCGAGGAGTCGGGTCGCGCCGGCGCCCGCGGTGCCGGCGAGGATCAGGGTCGCCGGGGTCCCGGCGGCAGCCGCCTCGAGCGCAGCGGCCACGGCAGCGAGCTCATGCTCGCGCCCGACGAAGCGGTCGCTCACGAGGCGGGACGCCATGGCCTGCATCGTACGCTGTCGCTCCGGAACGGCGCACGGACCCTGGGAGGATGGCACGCCCTTGCTCCCGGCATGCCGGCCATCGGGGGGGGTCGGCGCGCCCATACTCTCGGCATGCCGTCCATGGTCGACCGACTGGGGCCGGTCCGGACGTTCCGCGAGATCCGCCGCGACTTCGACCCGCTCGTCCTGGTCCTCGCGACCGGAGACCTCGTGGCGAGCTTCGGGTTCGCCCTCGTCTTCCCCTTCCTCTCGATCTACCTCGTGGAACAGCTCGGGGCGAGCGCTGTCGAGGCCGGCCTCGTCCTCGCGGGATACTCGGTCTGCTCGATCTTCAGCGGCGTCGCCGGGGGGTGGCTGGCCGACCGGGTGGGACGTCGGCCCGTCATGATCGTGTCGGTCGGGCTCACCGCCGTCATCGTCGCGCTCATGGGGCGCGCGCCGGACCTGCAGACGATCGCGGCGCTCACGATGATCCTGGGGCTCGTGGACCCGGCGTTCGTGCCGGCCGCCCGCGCCGCCATCGCGGACGTGGTCCCCGTGGAACGGAGGCCTCGCGCGTACGGTCTCCTCAACGTCGCCTTCGCGGTCGGCTGGATCGTCGGGCCTGCGGTCGGCGCCGGACTCTCGACGCTCGGCTACGGCCTGCTCTTCACCGTGTCGGGGGCGTTCATCGGCGCGTACGCGGTCATCGCCTTCGTCTGGCTGCGCGAGACGCTGCCGGCGAAGCAGCGGTCTCCGCGAGATGCGCGGCCGACGGAGGCCGCGAGGGAGGCGGTCGCACCGGGAGCGACCCTGCAGTCGGCGGGCACTGGGCCATCCGGCTCAGGGCCGGCGGGCCTCGCGCCGTTGGGAAGTGCGCCATCCGGCACGACGACGGCGGGGAGTGTGGCGGCGGACGATCCGTCCCTCGCCCGCGCCAGGGTCCGTGCATTCATGACCTTCCTCCCGATCGCGGTCGCCGTCCACGGCACCATCTTCCTGTGGGTGGCCGTGCTGCCGATCCATGCCTCCCGCGACTTCGGGGTGGCGACGGGCGCGTGGGGACTCCTCTTCAGCCTCAATGGGCTCATGATCGTCCTCTTCCAGCTGCGGATCTCGTCCGCCATCGAGGGCCGGCCCAAGGCCCGGATCATGGCCACGGCCGTGCTCGTCTACGCGATCGGGATGCTCGTCGTCTCGGCGCTCGGGACACCGCTGCCGGCCCTGCCGGCGCTCGCGGTCGCGATCGTGCTGTTCACGATCGGCGAGATGCTCCTCTTCCCGACGGAGCCGGCATTCATCTCCGACCTGTCGCCGGTGGACCGGCGCGGCCGGTACCAGGGCATCTTCCTCGCGGCGACCGGGCTCGGCACCGCGCTCGGGCCACCGCTGGGCGGATTCGTCATCGACGCGGCGCCAGGTCCGCCGCTCTGGGTCGTCGCGGCCGGGGTCTTCCTCGTAGCGGGGGCCGCGCTCGCGGTCCTCGACCGCCGCACGCGTCTGCTGCCTGCGGCCGCGGACGGGTAGCCGGGCACGATCCCCGGGTCCGGCTCAGGCCGGTCGCGTCAGATCCTCGAGTGTCATCCGGTGGACCCAGCCCTCGCGACCGTCCGGACAACGGACACGCCGGTAGAGGCCGCGCATCTCGACGACCTGGACCTCGTCGCCCTCGTCGACCCTCCCGACGATCGCCGCGCGCGTCTCGTCGGGCTCCGCCAGGAGGTCCACGAGCCGGTACCGGCTCCGCGTGAACGGGATCCCCTCGAGCGCCGCGACGGCGCCATCGCCGAACGTGAGGTGCTCGATCGCGCCCGCCTGGCTCGGGTCGGCATGCCGGGCCGCGATGAGCGACGCCCGTCGCCACCGCGGGACGCCCGATTCGTCCGATGGGTCCGAGCCTGCCGCCTCGGTCGGGGGCGCATCTCCCGCCCTCGTGGCGTCCGCCGCGCCGGGCGGCGAGTCCCCCGCGGCCGGCTCCCCGTCGGGTGGCGCTGCCGTCTCGGTCGGGGGCGCATCTTCCGCGCTCGGCGCATCTCCCGCTCTCGACGGCGCGGCTGCCTCGCCGGGCGGCGCGTCCGCCTCGGTCCCATGTGGCCGCCGGCGCGGGATGATGTGCATCCGTCTCCACGTCGGCCCGCGGACATCCGCCGCGGGTCGTCGTCGAGAGCATGGCGCCGGTCCGCCGTGCGCGACATGGTACGGAGGTCCCCCGGGCCGCGGCACTGTGGGCGGTGTTGGCACCGTCGGCGCTTGCGCTCCGGTCCGGCATCCGCCACACTGCGCCGACGATGAACCACACCTGCGTCTCCTGGTCGATGCGCATGCGCCGGCGGCCCCGCCGCGTGGAGGAAGGGGCCTGAGGCTCCGCACGACCTGGCAGCGCAGGACGGAGCGGGACCACAGGCCGGTCCCGGGGCCGCGGATCCAGCAGCGGATCTGCGGCTTTTCTGTCCTCCCCGATCGCGACGGGTGACCGCCGAACCCGACCGGCCCACGGCGAGCGAGCGCTCGTCCGGGCGACGCCCCACCCAGGGGCATCCGGGACCCACCCGACGAGCACGCTCACTCACGAGCGCCGCCCCGACGGGCGCGAGGCGCCCCCACCGTCACGGCCCACCCGCCGGGACGATCGACGAGAGGAACGACACGTGACCGACGCGAAGCAGCTCCGCCCCGAGACGCTCGCCCTCCACGCCGGCCAGGCCCCCGATCCGGCGACGAACGCGCGGGCCGTCCCGCTCTACCAGACCACGAGCTACTTGTTCGACGACGCGGACCACGCGGCCCGCCTGTTCGCCCTCCAGGAGTCCGGGAACATCTACACCCGGATCATGAACCCGACGACCGGCGTGCTCGAGGAGCGGCTCGCCGCGCTCGAGGGTGGGGTCGGCGCGCTCGCGACCGCGTCCGGCCAGGCCGCGGAGACGCTCGCGATCTTCAGCCTCGCCCGTGCCGGCGACAACATGGTCTCGGCGACGAGCCTCTACGGCGGCACGTGGAACCTCTTCCGCCACAGCCTGCCGAGGCTCGGCATCGACGTCCGGTTCGTGGACTCGGCCGATCCGTCGAGCTTCATCCCGGCGATCGACGGGAGGACGAAGGCGGTCTACCTCGAGACCATCGGCAACCCCAAGCTCGAGGTCGCGGACCTCGAGGCGATCGCGGCGATCGCCCACGAGCGCGGCGTCCCGGTCGTCGTGGACAACACGTTCGCGCCGCTCATCGCGCGCCCGTTCGACCACGGCGCGGACATCATCGTCCACAGCCTCACGAAGTGGATCGGCGGCCACGGGACGAGCATCGGCGGCGCGATCGTCGACTCGGGGAGATTCGACTGGGCCGCCTCGCCGCGCTTCGCGCAGGACTTCGTCGAGCCGGATCCCAGCTACCACGGCGTGAGCTACACGGCCGCGTTCGGGCCGCTCGCGTTCATCGTCAAGGCCCGCGTCCAGGGGCTCCGGGATTTCGGAGCAGCGCTCTCGCCGTTCAACGCATGGCTCTTCATCCAGGGGCTCGAGACGCTCCCGCTCCGCATCGCGAAGCACAGCGAGAACGCACTCGCCGTCGCCGAGTGGCTCGAGGCGAACCCCAGCGTCACCTGGGTCGCGTACCCCGGCCTGGAGTCGCACTGGACCCACGGGACCGCGGCGAAATACCTGGCCGGCGGCTACGGCGGCGTCGTGACGTTCGGCGTGAAGGGCGGCCGCGAGGCCGGTCGGAGGCTCATCGACAACGTCAAGCTCTTCAGCCTCCTCGCCAACGTCGGCGACGCGAAGAGCCTCATCATCCATCCGGCGTCCACGACGCACCAGCAGCTCACCGACGACGAGCAGACGGCGTCCGGCGTCACGGCGGACCTCATCCGGCTCTCGGTGGGCCTCGAGGCGATCGAGGACATCATCGCGGACCTGGAGCAGGCGCTGGCGATCGCGACCTCAGACGGGAGCGCCGGCCCAGACGCGAGCGCGGCCGAGGTGGCCGGCGCCGGGCGGTGACCACGGGCGGTCGGGGCGGTGCCGGCAGCGCCGGTGTCGCTCCGACAGCGACCACGGGCGAAGGCGGCGGTCGACCGCCCATCCCAGCGCGCCTGGGCACGGGGCGGGTCGAGTCGCTCGAGATCGGCCCGCTCGAGCTCGAGTCCGGCGACGTGCTGCCGGCGGTCCACGTCGCGTACCGTCACGACGGACCGGGCCCGGGGAACGCTCCCCAGGTCGTCCTCGTCCATGCGCTCACCGGCTCGGCGGATGCGGCCGGCGACTGGTGGGCGCCGGTGGTCGGGCCGGGCCGGGCGCTGGACACGGACATCGTGGGGGTGCTCTGCGCGAACCTCCTCGGCGGACGCTACGGATCCACCGGGCCGACCTCCCGGGATCCTCGGACGGGGCGCCCGTACGGCCGGACGTTCCCGCCTCTCACGCCCCGCGACATGGCTCGCGCGCAATGGCGCCTCCTCGACGAGCTGGGCATCGCCGAGGTCGCGTTCCTCGCCGGCGGCTCGCTCGGGGGGATGGTCGCGCAGGAGATCGCCATCGAGCGCCCGGCGGCGATCACGGCGCTCATGTCGATCGCGGCACCGGCGGCGGTCGGCGCGCTCGCGCTCGCCTGGGACCACATCCAGCTCGAGCTCATCGACCGGCTCGGGGAGGAGGGTATGGACCTCGCCCGTCGACTCGCCCTCACGACCTACCGGAGCGAGGCGGACTTCGACGCTCGGTTCGGCCGGGAGCACGAAGACGACGGCCGGCTGTCGATCGTCAGCTACCTCGTCCACCAGGGCCAGAAGCTCGCCGACCGATTCGATCCGGACACGTACCGGACACTCGTGACGGCGATGGACGCGCACGACGTCGGCCGGGAACGTGGCGGCATCGAGGCCGCGCTCGCGACGCTGGCGCGTGGCGGGCCCGGGGGCCGCGGGACGATCCTCGTCGGGGTCGGGATCGTCGGCGACATCCTCTACGGGCCGGACCAGGTCAGGTCGCTCGTCGAGGCGGCTGTCGGCGGCGGCGTGGATGCGCGGTACGTCGAGTTCGGGTCGAGCAAGGGCCACGACGCCTTCCTCGCGGAATGGGCGGTGCTCGATCGGATCCTGCGCGAGGCGCTCGCCAAGGTCGCAGGCCCGGGCGACGGTCGACGGGAGCCGACGTGACGGAGCGTCGACGGTGCTGGTGGGCCGGCGAGCCCGGGGCCGGCGACGAGCTCATGGCGACCTACCACGACGACGAGTGGGGGCTTCCCGTCACCGACGACGCCGAGCTCTTCGAGCGCCTGAGCCTCGAGGCGTTCCAGGCCGGGCTCTCGTGGTCGACGATCCTCCGGAAGCGCGACGGCTTCCGGCGGGCGTTCGCGGGGTTCGACCCGGCGGCCGTGGCCCGATTCGACGACGCGGACCGGGCACGGCTCCTCGCCGACGCCGGCATCGTCCGCAACCGGGCGAAGGTCGACGCGACGATCGGCAATGCCGCGGCGTTCCTCGCGGTCATCGACGAGCACGGATCGTTCGCGGCCTACCTGGATCGGGTCCTCGGCCGCGAGGCCGGAGCGCCCCCGCGGGTCCTGCCGCCCGACGCCGTGTTCTCCGACCTCGCGCCGACGACGCCGGCATCGGACGCGCTCTCGAATCACCTCAAGCTGCGCGGGTTCCGGTTCGTGGGATCGACGATCGTCTACGCGTTCATGGAGTCCGTCGGTCTCGTCGACGACCACCTCCCCGGCTGCTGGCGGTATCGCGGCTGACGGACCGCGCGAGCCCCTGGCGACGTGCGTGGCGACGCATGTCGCGACGCAGGGCCGGGCCGATGGCCCACGCTGACCTATCCTCCGGCCATGCAGGTCGCCGACCGGATCGAACGCGTCTCCGAGAACATCGTCAACTTCTACCTCGTCGAGGACACGGGGCGGGTCACCGTGGTGGATGCCGGCATGCCCGGCAACTGGGGGCTGCTGGTCGACGGCCTCTCCCGCATCGGGCGGACGCTCGCAGACATCGAGTCGGTCGTGCTCACCCACGCGCACTCGGACCACGTGGGGATCGCCGAACGGATCCGGACCGCGGCGCCCGCAGAGGCGCTGATCCACGAGGCGGACCTCGAGTACCTCCTCGCCGGGAAGCGCCCGCCGGGCGGGACGGAGCGCGGCTTCAGCCGGCGGCTCCTCTCGACGCTGGCCTACGGGCTCCGCAAGGGTGCGCTTCGGATGCCGCCGGTCGCCGAGGCGCGGGCCTTCGCGGACGGCGATGTGCTGGACCTACCCGGGACGCCGAGCGTGGCCCACGCGCCGGGCCACACGCCCGGGGCGTGCGCGCTTTTCTTCGCGTCGCGCGGGGCATTGCTCACCGGGGACACCCTGGTGACGATCGACTTCGTGACCGGCCGAGCCGGACCCGTCGTGAGCCCGTTCAACACGGACCGCGCACAGGCGATCGCGTCGCTGTCCCGCCTCGAGGCGCTCCCGGCCACGATCATCCTCCCAGGCCACGGCGAGCCGTTCCCCGGGTCGCCGGGACGGGCCGTGGCGCTCGCCCGGGCCGCGGCACCGGACAGGCACCGGGCCGCGGACGCGCGCTAGCATCCCGCCATGAGCAGCGACGGTACCTCCGCACCCATCGGCATCCTCTGCGCCCTCCCCGAGGAGCTCCGCCTCTACCGGGATGAGATCGACCGGGCCGCATCGGCGCTCCACGGCGGGATGGAGGTGGTGCAGGGGACGCTGGATGGCCGCAGGGTCGTCCTCGTGGAGTCGGGGATGGGCAAGGTGAACTCCGCCTCCGCAGCGACCGTCCTCATCGAGCACTACGGCTGCGACCGACTCCTGCTCTCCGGCGTCGCCGGGGCGCTGGATCCCGCGCTGTCCATCGGCGACGTCGTGGTGGGGACGCGAGTCGTCCAGTACGACTACGGACGAGTGACGGACGACGGTCCCACGGCCTTCCAGCCCGGCGCGATGCCGGTCGCCGGCACGAGCGACCGGGTCGGCTGGCCGCTCCGCGCCGACCTGCTGGCGCACGTCCAGGAAGCGCTGAAGGGCGATCCGCTCCCGGGGATCCGCGCCCGCTCGGGCGACACGCCGCACGTGCCGATCGTCCGCTTCGGTCCGATCGCGACGGGCGACGTCTTCGTCGCGTCGGAGCGGCTGCGGCAGGACCTCCTGGCACGCTTCGACGCCCTCGCGGTGGACATGGAGAGCGGGGCGATGGTCCAGGTCGCCGAGCGCTACGGCGCAGGGTGGCTCGTCGTCCGCGCGGTGAGCGACCTCGCCGGGCGCGAGGGGATGGTGGACTTCTCCGTCTTCCTCGACGACGCCGCGCACACCGCCGCTGCGCTCGTGCGGAGGCTCGTCCCGATCCTCTGACCGGCGGCGCGCCGGCGCTCGGCGCTCGGCGTCCTGCGTCCTGCGTCCCCTCCTCAGCGGGCGACGAGCCCGCTCCGCAGGAGAACGGGGTCCACGTCCGGTGGCGTCGTCTTGTCCACCGCGTAGACGTACAGGACGGCGCTGACCATCGCCCCGAGGGCCGATGCGACGATCGCGACGAGCCCGAAGATCAGGATGCCGGCGATGACCGCAGGCACCGCCACGACGACGTTCGCGGAGAGGAAGCCGAGGAAGATCAGGACGATCGCGAGCAGGATGCCGCCGATGACGACGACGAGGTAGCCCACACCGAACCCCCACGCCCTGCGGAAGCTGCCCAGGGCGGCACCGGGCCCGAACAGGTCGCGCAGGATCGCCACCGACCGCTTGATCGCGCCGACCGGGTACAGGCCCTCGACGATGACGACCGGCAGGACGAACAGCGTCGCGACCCCCCACGCCAGCCCGCCGATGATCGACAGGAGGGCCCCGCCGATCCCGCCCTTGTTCTGCAGCGCGGAGAGGATCGCGCCCACCGTGGCGGTCACGAGGCCCCACGCGAGGATCTGGGGCGCGCGCCGCGCCGCGACCGCCACGCCGTTCCCCACGCTCGCGTGGCCGCCGCGGACCACCACGAGCGCCTCGGACATGAGGGCGCCGTTGAAGAAGGCGACCACCGCCGCATCCACGATGAAGCAGACGATGAAGAGCGCGATCGTCACCGGCCCGAGCTGCGCGCTCTCGGCGCCGGCCGCCGCGTCGTTGATGAGCTGGAGGCCGAAGGGGGCAAGGAGGAGGACGCTCACGATCCCGACGACGACCATGGAGATGATCGGGAAGGCAAGCAGGGCCGCATTCCGGCGCAGCAACCCGATCGCGAAGCTGAAATCGACGCGGCCGCGCATCCGACCCTCCATCCCCCCTTTCCGACCGCCTCCCGTGGCCGGGAGCGCAGCGCCTCCACCATACGCCGCACCGCGCCTCCCGCGCCGGACACCCGCACCGCGCCTCCCGCGCCGGACTCCCGCGCCGGACTCCCGCGCCGGCCCCGACCGTGCGAGCA
>JBAWVU010000034.1:0-13035 GCA_037147135.1 Chloroflexota bacterium | reverse complement strand
GGAGTGCCGCGTGTACCATATGGCCCAGTGATATATGCGCACCGGTGCATGAGTCGGGGCGCTACTTCGGGCACGATCCGTCCGCACCACGCACCGCGAGGAACCGATGCATCCCGTCCGCGAGAAGGTCCAGCTCTCGCCCAACGTCACCCGACTCGTCATCGAGGCACCCCGGATCGCGGAGATCCGGAAGCCCGGCCAGTTCGTCATCGTCCACCTGGGACCGGGCGCCGAGCGGATCCCGCTGACGATCGCGGACGCGGATCCTGCCGCGGGCACGATCACGCTCGTCATCCAGGCCGTCGGCAAGAGCACGAACGACCTCGTCGCCCTCGAGCCGGGCGAGGCGATCGCGGACGTCGCGGGGCCCCTGGGCCGGCCCACGGAGCTCATCGAGTCCGGGCACGCGGTGTGCGTCGGCGGCGGCGTGGGGACGGCGGTCGTCCACCCCATCGTGCAGGGCCTCGCGGCGCGCGGCGTGCGTGTGACGAGCATCATCGGCGGGCGGTCGCTCGAGTGGGTCATCTTCGAGGAGGAGCTGCGCCGCTACGGCGAGGTCGTCGTGTGCACGGACGACGGCAGCTACGGCCGCCACGGGTTCGTCACGGACGCCCTGCGGGACGCCCTCGATGCCGGGGGGGTCGACGCGATCTACGCGGTCGGCCCGGTCCCGATGATGCGCGCCGTCTCGGAGCTCACGCGTCCGTACGCCGTCCCCACGTTCGTCTCCCTCAACGCGATCATGGTCGACGGCACGGGGATGTGCGGCGGCTGTCGCGTGAGCGTCGGAGGGAAGACCGTCTACGCGTGCGTGGACGGGCCCGAGTTCAACGCCCACGACGTCGACTTCCGCGAGCTGGCGGACCGCCTCACGACCTATCGGACGTTCGAGCAGTCGGCGCTCGAGCGCGGGCAGGCGATCCACGAGCGCGAGATGGCCGTGCTCGCGGCCGGCGCGGCGTCGTCCACCGGCGCGCCGACCGCCGGCGATCCCACCACGGCGGGTGAGACAGCCCGATGACCGAGCCCCGCGATCCGGCGGAGGCCACCAAGCCGGCCAGGCAGACCGTCCCGTCGGCCCATGCGCACGCCGGTTCCGCCGAGGCGGGCGCGGCGGAGCTCCCGCCCCACGTCCCCGGCGATCCCGCCACCGCGAAGCCAACGAACAGGGAGCGGATGGCGATCGACCGCGTGGGCATGCCCGAGCGCGCGGCCGAGATCCGCGCCCGCGACTTCGCCGAGGTCAACCTCGGCCTCTCCATGCAGCTCGCGTTTCTGGAGGCCGATCGCTGCCTCCAGTGCAAGAACCCGACGTGCATGGACGGCTGCCCGGTCCGCGTGGACATCCCGGGCTTCATCGCCCTGCTGCAGCAGGGCGATGTCCGCGGCGCCGCACGCTCCATGCTCATCGACAACGCCCTCCCATGCGTGACGGGCCGCGTGTGCCCCCAGGAGATCCAGTGCGAGGGCCGCTGCATCCGCGCCAAGAAGGGCCCGGCCGTCACCATCGGCGCCCTCGAGCGATTCGTGGCGGACTGGGCGAACAGCCACGAGGGAGCGGTCGTCCTCGACGTCCACGAGCCCACCGGCCGCAAGGTCGCGATCATCGGGTCCGGTCCGGCCGGCCTCACGGCCGCGGGAGAGCTCGTGGGCCTCGGCCACGAGGTCACCATCTTCGAGGCGTTCCACGCGGCCGGCGGCGTCCTCACCTACGGGATCCCCGAGTTCCGACTTCCCAAGGACATCGTCCAGCAGGAGGTGGACCGGCTCGTGGCCCGCGGCGTGAAGATCGAGCGGAACGCCATCATCGGCAAGACGTGGACCCTCGGCGAGCTGCGCGAGCGCTTCGATGCAGTCTTCATCGCCGTCGGCGCGGGGCTGCCGGTCTTCATGGGCGTCCCGGGCGAGAATCTCAAGGGCGTGCTGAGTGCGAACGAGTACCTCACGCGCGTGAACCTCATGGGCGCGTGGTCCGGCAAGACGGACACGCCGGTCCTCCACGGCCAGCACGTCGCGGTCGTCGGCGGCGGCAACGTGGCGATGGATTCCGTCCGGACGGGGCTCCGGATGGGCGCCGCGTCGTCGTCGATCGTCTACCGTCGCGGCAAGGAGGAGCTCCCCGCGCGCGTGGAGGAGGTCCACCACGCGGAGGCCGAGGGCGTGCACTTCGAGATGCTCACCGCGCCGGTCGAGGTCCTCGGCGACGAGAGCGGCTGGGTCACCGGCCTGCGCTGCGTCCGCATGGAGCTGGGCGAGCCGGACGAGTCCGGCCGGCGGCGGCCCAGCCCGCTCGCGGGGTCCGAGTTCGTCCTGCCGACGGACATGGTCGTCGTGGCGATCGGGACGCGGTCCAACCCGCTCCTCACTTCCACCGCGCCCGAGCTCGAGCTCTCCAGGCGCGGTTACATCGTCACCGACGAGACCGGCATGACGAGCATGCCCGGGGTCTTCGCCGGAGGCGACATCGTCCGCGGCGCCGCGACCGTCATCCTCGCGATGGGCGACGGGAAGGACGCGGCGCACGCCATCGACGACTACCTGATCCGGGAGTCGGAGTCGGCCCCGGCCTGAGACATAGGACCCGGCCTTGAGGCATCGGTCCCGTCCCGACCCCCGCCGCGGCCCCGTCCCTCAGGGACGCGCGGCCCGCATCCGGTCGGCGATCACCTCGCGGACGCGGTCGGCACTCACGCGCTCCTGCGTCATCGCGTCGCGGTCGCGGACCGTCACCGCGCCGTCCTCGAGCGAGTCCACGTCCACCGTGACGCACCACGGCGTCCCGATCTCGTCCTGCCGCCGGTAGAGCTTCCCGATCGCGGCGGTGTCGTCGTAGACGGCCATGACGTCGCGCTGGAGGTCACCCTTGATGCGGTGGCACATCTCCACGATCTCGGGCCGCTTCTTGAGGAGCGGCAGGACCGCGACCTTGTACGGCGCGAGGTCGGGGTGCAGTCCGAGGACGACGCGCTTCTCGCCACGGACCTCCTCCTCGCGATACGCGTCGAGGAGGAACGTGAACGCCGCGCGGTCCGCGCCCGCCGACGTCTCGATGATCCACGGGATGAAGTGCTCCTCGGTCGCCGGGTCGAAGTACTCGAGGTTCTCGCCCGACGCGGCCGCGTGGCGCCCGAGGTCCCAGTCGCCGCGGTTGTGGATCCCCTCGAGCTCCTTCCAGCCGAACGGGAACCGGTACTCGACGTCGATCGCCTTCTTCGCGTAGTGGGCGAGCTCGTCCGGCGCGTGCTCCCGGAACCGCAGCCGGGCAGGCGTGACGCCGTAAGACTCGTACCAGGCCTTCCGTCGCGGGAGCCATTCCTCGAAATGCTCCGCCGCACGCTCGGGCCGGACGAAGTACTGCATCTCCATCTGCTCGAACTCGCGCATCCGGAAGACGAAGTTGCCGGGGCTGATCTCGTTGCGGAACGCCTTCCCGACCTGCGCGATCCCGAACGGGACCTTCTTCCGGCTCGTCTCCCTCACGTTGCGGAAGTTCACGTAGATGCCCTGCGCCGTCTCCGGGCGGAGGTAGACGACCGCCGCCTCCTCTTCGACCGGGCCGAGGAAGGTCTTGAGCATGAGGTTGAAGCGACGCGGCGCCGAGAGCTTGCCGCCGTCGGCGGGGCAGACGAGGCCGAGGCGGTCGACGACCGTCGGGTCCGTCATGTCGGTCTGGGTGAGGCTCTCGGTCCCGGGCAGCTCGTCGAGGCGGTAGCGACGGCGGCACCCGGCGCACTCGACGAGCGGGTCGCTGAACTCCGCGACGTGGCCGGACGTCACCCAGATCTGCGGCGCCATGAGGATCCCGGAGTCGAGGCCGACGATATCGTCGCGTTCCTGGACCATCGAGCGCCACCATGCGCGCTTCACGTTGTTCTTGAGCTCGACGCCGAGGGGGCCGTAGTCCCACACGGCGTTGATCCCGCCGTAGATCTCGGAGCTCGGGAAGACGAAGCCGCGCCGCTTCGAGAGGCCGACGATCGTCTCGAGCTCGCGGACCGTGGGGCCCGGGTCCTCTGTCGCCTGGACGAGGTCGTTCGCGTTGCTGGCGGGATCGGAGGTCGGTTCGGTCACGGGGTGTGGCTCTCCGGTTGGCGCTCGGGCGTGGCATGCCCGCTCGAGGGATGAGGGTGTCCGGCGATGCTAGCAGACGGCGGAGACCGGCCGGCGGCGACGGGACGGCGACCAGACGGCAACGACCGGATCGTGGCGGCCTCCGCGGCCGCCGACCTACCAGGCGCGGACCCGCGCGGGTCGGATCCGGATGACGACCGGGTAGTCGCGGAGCATGGATCCGCGCGTCCAGCCGTACTCGCTGATCTTCGCGTCGTACTTCGCGAAGTACGCCACCTTCTCCGCCTCGGGGAGCGGGCTCTCGTCGATGCGCGCTTCGCCCTCGAGCGTGAGGATGTCCCCGCCCTCCCCGTCCGAGTCGAGGTGGAACGAGACGAGGGGGTTCGCGCGGATGTTCGCGGCCCGCGGCGTCTTCTCGAGGCTCGCGAGCATCAGCTCCGAGCCCGTCCAGAGGAACCAGACCGGGGAGCTCTGCGGCTGCCCGGCCGCGTTCACCGTGGTGAGCCACGCGATGAGCTCGCGCTCGAGCCGCTCGGCCCCGCGAGCCCCGGCCTTCGTGGTCGTGTCGATCATCGATCGCCTCCTGTGCTTCCGCGTCCGTCGTCCATGCGTCTCGCCGCCCCGACCGCCGTCACCTCGTCGAGGAACCGGCGGGACCGCGGCTCGCGCTCCAGCGAGTACGAGAGGAACGCGCGCAGCGCGGCCTCGACCTCGCGCTCGACGGCCGCGGGGAGCCTCAGGCCCGCGATCGCCTCAACGTCCATCCGCTGGTACGCCTTGAGGAGCCGGATCGCATCCGTCGAGAGGCCCGTCTGCTCGAACGAGGTCCCCGGGTGGCGCTCGCAGAGCACGCCGCCGAGGGCCGGCGCCCAGCGGACGCGATCGGTCGGCTCGATGATCCGGTCGCACTCCACGCACCGGTCGACCTCCGGGCGCACGCCGAGCTCGTCGGCGAGCCGCATCTCGTACCAGCGCGCAGCCCTGCCGGGCGCCATGCCGGCATCGAGCAGCTCGTACGTCCGGCGGAGGAGCGCGTACAGCGGCTCGGCCGGGTGGCGCTCCTCGAGGGAGCGATCGGCGAGCTCCGCGACGTACCAGGCCGTGGCGGTCGACTCGAGGGCATCCCGCAGGCGGAGCCACGCGTGGACGACGGCGACCTGCGTGACGATGTCGAAGGTGCGGCCGCGGACCAGCGAGGCGCGGAGCTCCGCGAACGGCTCGAGGCTGCCGCCGAGCCGGCTCGTCGGGCGTCGGACGCCCTTCGCGATGACCTTGATCTTGCCGAGCCCCGGGGTGATGAGCGTGACGACGCGATCCGCCTCGCCGTAGTCGAAGCGGGAGAGGACGATGGCGTCGGTCGCGTAGAGGCGGCGCTCGGGCACGACCCGACGGTAGCACCGCGGCGCGCGGCGCGGCATCCGGCCGCGGCCGCGACGCACATGCCGGGGCATGCGGCCGACGTTGGTATCATCGTGCGCGTGCTGACCGGGGCGGACCTCGCGACCCTCATCGCCGACACGGAGCAGGAGATCCTCCGCCTCATCGGCGAGAGGGACGGCCCGACGCGCGGGCTCTACGAGATGATCCGCTACCACATGGGCCTCGACGGCTCGGGCGCACCGGCCGGCAAGCGGATGCGGCCCCTCCTGGGCCTGCTCGCATACCTCTCGATCAAGGGGTCGTACGCCGAGGCTCTCCCCGGCGCTGCCGCGGTGGAGCTGGGCCACAACTTCAGCCTCGTGCACGACGACATCGAGGACGGCGACCGCGAGCGGCGTCACCGCGCCACCCTGTGGACGCTCCACGGTGTCCCGCAGGCGGTCAACACGGGCGACGCGATCTTCGCGATCAGCCGGATCGCGCTCCACCGGCTCAGCGACCTCGGTTTCAGCGACGCCAGGGTCCTCCGCCTCATGCGGCTCTACGACCAGACGTGCCTCACCCTCTGCGAGGGCCAGTACATCGACATCTGGACCAGCGAGCGCGACGAGGTCGTCCCGGTCGACCTCTACCTCGACATGATCGGCCGCAAGACCGGCGCGCTCATCAGCGCGTCGGTGGAGGCGGGGGCGCTTCTCGCCACCGAGGACGAGGCGGTGATCGAGCGCTACAAGCGCTTCGGATGGGCGCTCGGCCTCGCGTTCCAGCTCAACGACGACCTGCTCGGCATCTGGGGCGAGGAGCAGGCGACCGGCAAGGAGCCGTCGGACATCGCGAAGCACAAGAAGACGCTGCCGATGCTCTACGCATTGGAACGGGCCGAGTCGGCGGACCGGGACCGACTCCACGCGATCTACCGCGAGGAGTCCCCCAGCCCGGCGGATGTCGCCGCGGCGATCGCCATCCTCGAGCGGGCGGGGGCGCGCACGTACACGCGCGAGATGGCGCGGCGCTACCGGGACGAGGCGCTCGCGGAGATCCGCGGGGTCGATGCGATCGACGAATCCGCCCGGGCGCAGCTCGAGGAGATCATCGTCCGGGTGATCAGCGCCTGAGGCCCCCGGGCCGCGGAGAGGCCCCCAGCGTCGGCAGCGCCGCCGTAGCGTGCCCCGATCGGGACGCCGGTCGAGCGGACGACCTGCGACGTGGGAGCGGCCGGGAAGGAGTGACCCTGATGCCGGAACCGGGCCGCGGCCACGGATGCCGAGCAGACCCGATGGGAGTGGCCATCGGCCGCGTGGCGGCCGCCGCCCGGTCGACCGAAGGCGCCGGCGGCCCCGTCGACCCCGCGTGGCGTCGCCGCACGGCGGCCCTGCTTCGCGAGGCCTTCTTCGGCATCGTCCGCGCCCTCGAGTGCGACGTGCTCATCGAGTGCGGCGCGCGAGCGGCCGAGACCTCGATCAGGTTCCTCGAGGAGGCGGGTCGTCGGGCGATCGCGCTCGAGGCCAACCCGTACCCGTTCATCGAGAGGACCGCGAAGGCGACGGAGCACGGCGTCGACGCCCGCAACCTGGGAGTGGGGCGCGCGGCGGGGGTCCTGGACCTCAGGATCCCGTGGTCGTCGACCAGCCTCACCTCGGGCTTCGCGTCCCTCATGCCGCGCATCGGCGGCGAGGACCACGCGTCCATCCCGGTGGAGATCACCACGCTCGACGCGATCGGAGCCACGGTTTCCGCGAGCGCAAGGATCGCCGTCTGGGTCGACGTCGAAGGGTCGACGTTCGAGGTCCTGGCCGGGGGAGAGGGGCTGCTCGAGCGCGATGGGTGCCAGGTGCTCTTCGTGGAGGTCGAGGAGCAGCCCTTCTGGGAAGGACAACGCCTGGCGGCCGATGTCGACGAGCACCTCTGCCTCGCCGGCTACGTACCGAACATGCGGGATGCCGAATACGAGCACCAGCACAACGTCAAGTACGTCCGGGCGGCGGCACTTCCGGCGGTCGACGAGCACGTGGCCGGCTTCTGGTCCGCCCTCATGGCCGTCTGAGCCGCGCGGGCGTCGCCGGCCGGCGCACCACGGGGACCTTGTCCACGCGGCGGCCCTCGAGCGACTCGTCGCCGAGGATGAGCCGAAGTGCACGCAAGCCGGCGACCAGCCGTTCGGCGCCGGTCGAAGACGCCGGCGCGCTGGCACGAGGCATCTGCGTGCGGGGCTACCACACAGGGATGGAAATGGGTGGGCGGGGCCGAACCCCGCCCACCCCGTCAAGAGGCTGCTTCCGGGTGTGATGTGTCGGCGGTCAGACGGCCGACACTCCGGCGCCGGCGAGCGGCTGGATCGGGTGGTAGTCGCGGGTGTCCTGGTGGAGGGGCGGCTGAGGAGCAGCCGCCCCTCGTCAGGACGATCGGACTAGCGCTAGGGGTTCGTGTGGATGGGGAACGGCGAGAGGTTCTTCGGGGTGGCCGAGCCACTCATGCCCACTGCCGTGATCGTGTAGTAGTAGTTGGTGTTCCGGGTGAGGCCGGTCTGCACGAGGGTCAGGAGGTTGCCGGCGACCGTGAACGTCGATGCGCCAGTCATCGCGGGGTTGGTCGCCCGGGCGATGCTGAAGCTCGTCTGCGTCTTGTTGACGCCGAGCGTCCACGCGAGGGAGACGGTGCGGTTGGAACCACTCCCGTTCGAGGTCGTGCCCGTGAAGGTCAGGGGCTGCGACGGGATGAGCGGGACGAGGATGCCGGTGCTCGGGCCTGCGAACGCCGAGGGACCAGTGGCGTTGATCGCCTGCACCTGATAGGTGTAGGTGTGACCGACCTGGACTGTGGCGTCCGTGTACGTGACGGCGTTAGCCGCGGGCGTGGCAAGCGGCGTCATGGCGGAGCCGTTGTCGGTCCGCTGGACGACGAAGTTCGTCTCGTTGTTCGAGTTGTCGGTCCAGTTCAGCCGGATGGCCGGAGGCGGACCCTGGAGCGTCGCCGTCAGAGCCGACGGGGCGAGCGGCGGGGTCGAGACGACGATGCCCGCGGACACGGTCTTGCCAGCCGCGTTCCATGCAGTGACGCGGTAGGCCCACGTCGTGGTGGGTCCGGCCGTCCCATCCGTGTACGAGGTCGCGTTGGCGAGGGCGGTGGACCCGGTGCCGATCTGGGCATACGTCCCGATCTTGCCGCCGTTGTTGACCGGCGCACGCTCGATGATGAAGCCGATCTCGCCGTTGGCGTTCGTGGCAGCGGACGCGGTGGCGGCTGGCGTGCCGTCATTCCAGTGGAGCGTCACGCCACCGTTCCGCGTGGCCGTGACCGGGTTCGGCGTGAACGGGAGCGCCTTGGCGCCGAGGTACGAGATGGGCCGCATCATGTCGTTCTCCTCGTGACCGAGGAGGTGACAGTGCCAGACGTACTCCCAGCCGTAGTTGACGAGCGCGTTCGTGAAGGTGGTCGGGTTGCCTGTCACGGGGTCGATGATGGGCATGACCATCCCGAGCGGCATCGTCGGGTCGATGGGCCGGATGCTGTCAGGCACGCCCCAACCGTTCAGGACCGGGGTGATCGGCCGGAGGGCGACGATGGCGTCCTCCAGCGGGTTCATCCGGATGGTCTCCTTCCACCCGAGCTCGTTCGCATCGGGCGGCCGGATGGCTCCGTCCCAGCCGACCCGGTTGACGAGCTGGACGTCGAACAGGTGGAAGTGGATGGCGTGCGTGTCGACGCCGTTGTGGGTGATCTTCCAGACCTGGGTGCCGTCACCCGCTGTGCCGATGAGGGTCCCGGCTTGCGACGGAGAGATGACCTCGGTAACAGGCTCGGCGTAGCCGATGGGAACGGTCGTCTGGTTGACCCCGGTGGTGTTGGGCAACTCAGTCCCGAGGGTGGCGTTCATCCGACCGTAATCTGTCTCGAACAGCTCCTGGATGGCCTTCATCCCGAAGGGCTTGTTCGTGACGGTGTTGCCGTCGCCTGTGACGAACGTCTTGCTCTGGTCCTGGATACGCATGTACTGGTCGGGGTAGCTCGTGCCGAACGCCGCGTTGTACGCGGACTCACCCACGATGGGCTTCGGCTGGGTCTGTCCGTACAGCGTCGTGATGGCGGCGCCGAGGCCCGAGTTGATGCCCGGACCCGTGGGCCCGGCGACCGTGATCTGCATGATGGTGCGGGTATTCGGGCCATAGCCGGGGAGCGTGGACGGTGCGCCGCCCGTGCTCGTCTGGTCCGGGTCACCCGTGTAGTAGTCGTTGCGCGGGTCGAACGCCGGGACCGGCGCGCCCGAGTCGTTGTAGAGGATGAGCGTCTTGCCCGCGAAGGCCGTGAAGTCGACGACGACATCGGCTCGCTCGGCGGGACCCAGCAGGAGCGAGTGGTTCGTGACGTTCAGCACGACGATGTCGCGCCGGTTGTAGTTGTAGCCGACCGGCTGCGGGGCGATGGTGACGGCGGCCGGCAGGACGCCGCCCTCGGTGCCGATCTGCACCCACGACGGTCCGGCGGCACGGGAGTCAGGCACGCCGCCCGCTCGTCCGTCCAACTGGTCCGGGTAGACATAGCCGGCGGTGCCGGGGCCATTCTGGATGGCGGGCACCATCGGGACTTCACCGGAGCAGCCGTTGTTGTTCAGCGTCGTGCCGGTCCACACATCGCCGGTGCACGGCACGAACGCGCCGCTCGTCTCGGACCCGGCCTGGAACAGGGACAGGTTCCACGAACGGTCGTTGGCGGCGTTGAGGATCTGGAAGCGGTACGCCTTCGGCTGGACGGTCAGCGTCGGGTACGCGGTCCCGTTGACGAGCGGCGTGTCCATGAAGCCTTCCGGCACCAGAGACGGGTTCGGCGTGCCGGGGACGACCGGCATCGTCGTGCACGAGAGACCGGCCGGGTCGGTCGCGCAGAGCGGGTTGGGGATCGAGCCGTTGGTCAGACCGCCCGCGTACGGGGGCCAGAACCACTCGGCGTAGTCCCAGCGACCCATGGCGCTGGCGCCGGTGTTCGCCGGGTCGTTCGGGTTCTGGTTCGGCATGTAGACGTGGGGGAACCAGAGCGATCCCTCGCCGCCCGCGTTCTTCTGCGACTTCCACGTCGGGTCCTGCGCCGCGATCTGCGCGTCCGACGGGACGAAGGTCTTGTCCTGGATGACGAGCGGCAGCGTCGACGCCGCGTCCGGCAGGATGCCGGCGGCAACGAGAGCCTGCTCCTGCGGGTCCTGGAGGATGTACGGCGCGGCCTCGCCCGCGTACACGTTCAGGCGGGTGATCCCGTAGCTGTGGTCGTGGTAGAACATCAGCCGCGCTGACTGCTGGTTCGTGTAGAAGAAGGTCATCGACCCATCCGCCGGGGCGGGCATGTCGGGCACGTTCTGGACGCTGACGCCCTTCGGGTACTGCTCCGACGCAAAGGCGCCCGTCGGGGTCGTCCACTGGTGCGGGGTGCCATCACTGATCCACGGGGTCGCGCCGCCGTGGAGGTGGATGGTCGCCCGGTTCGTCGAGTACCGACCGCCCTGCGGCCCGGCGCCGGCGCCCATCGCGGTCGTGTCGACCGGGATGAAGAGGTCGCCGCCGACCGTGGAATCGAGGCTGTTCGTGAACTTGACGCGGACCGGGCGGTCCTTCTGGGCGACGATGACCGGGCCGAGGTAGCTGAATTGCGACGCCGGACCGGCCGTGTTCGTCTGGCGGTAGCCGCGCAGCGTCGTCACAGCCCCAAGCGAGCTCGAAAGCTGCGCCGTGTACTGGCCGACCTCGATCTCATAGTAGTCGGACCCCGGGTACGTCGTCGTGTCAGGGGTTGCCGCCGGCGGGAATCCGAGCGGGTCCGTGAACTTCTTGATGCCACCCGTCGTGGCCGACGTGGTGACCGACGTCTGGATGTCCGCGCTGAACGAGTAGGTCCGCGTTCCAGCCAGCGACGGGAAGTTGACCGCATCGGGCAACGTGAACGGCGTCGCGAGGACGGGCGCAGCCGGAGATGGGTGGTAGACGAGGTCGCCGCCAGCGGTCGTGTCGAGCGGGATGCCCTGCCCGTAGAAGGCGACGAAGTCACCGGCCGTCACGGAGGTCGACCCGGTGTAGCCCGTCGCGGCCGGGTCCCACAGGACGGCCTGGTCCGTCGCCACGACCGGCACGGTCAACGGGCCGCTGTCGTAGGTGACGCTGTACTCGTTCGGGTTGCCCGTCGGGTGCAGGACGTAGGCGTGGAAGATGTTGCCGCCCGACACCAGCGAGGTTCCGCCGGTCGTCTGGTCGAAGGTCTGGAAGTTCGCCAGCGTGCCTGGCGTCGCCACGGCCGTCGGCATGACGACGAGGACGGTGCCGAGACCAGCAACGCCGGAGCCCGTGCTCCCGAACGTGTCATCCGTGGCGTACTGGCGGACGATGATGGAGTTGCCGATGGTCGACGTCGTCACCGTGGTGCTCGAGGTGACGACCGGCAGCGGGCTATTGGCGTAGTTCGGGACACAGGTGCCCGAGTAGTCGACGACCGTCGTCGAGGGGACCGCCGGGCATCCGGTCGGCGCGAGCGGGACGCCGCTCACGAGAGCTGCCATGTTCGTGACGGCGCCGTTTGCCTTGTTCGCCTTGGCGGCCTTCACGCGCTTGGCGTGGTCGAACGCCTTCATCTGTCCGGGCGGCATGTTCATGCCGGAGCCGCCGTGAGGATTGGCCGCACTCACGGTCGCGGGGCCGACCGCGCTCACGCACAAGGCGAGCGCGACCAGCAGCGCGAAGGATCTTCGCTTCAACACCTGTGCATCCTCCGAACCTGTTACGGGGAGTAGCGAGAGGCACCGACCGAGGACACCCTCCGGTCGACGACGCTTTGCCAGGGGCTCTCAGCCGGTTCTTCCCCCTGTCGTGCTTCCGTGAGCCGCACCGGCCGACCCACGTCCTCCCTCGTGCCTCGCCGCTCGTCGTCGGGACGACCTGCAGCGCGGGCCAACGCCGGAGGACACGTGCCCTGAGCCCCTTTGTGAACGCGAGGGTCGCGCATGCCGGGACGGAGCACATCCGTAGGTATGCGGGCGACCTACGTAACCGGTCCGACCGGTTCCCCGGGGGCGCAGGGAAGATGACGGAGGCCCGCATACGCATGGGTATCCGCAGATCACGGGGTGGCGGCGGGGCGCCGCCGCGCGCAGACTCGGGCGATGGACGCTCCCCGTACGTTCGCGCCCGTTTCCCAGGCGGCCGAGGCTGCGTCCGGCGACGTGTCGTCGAGCGCTTGTACCCGTCTCCCAGGCGACGCGGCGACGGCCCCCGAGCGAGCAAGCGCTGATGAGGCTGCCGCCGCCGCGGCCCGGGTCCGGTTCCGGGTCGCCGGGATGCCCTGCGTCGAAGACGACGAGGTCGGCCCGGACATCCTCTGCGCGGGCGAACGCCTCCTCGCCGTCCGAAAGCGGGTCGCGCTCGAGCGGCGAGAGCCGCCGCACGAGCCGGGCACCGGGTTGCGCGGCACCCTGTACCTGACTTCGCTACGGCTCGGCCTCACTGGGAGACACCCGGTCGGCATCCCCATCGAACACATCCGCGAGACGTCCGTCGTGGGCCAGCGCCTCGTCGTGGGGCTGCGCGATGGCCACTACGTGTGGATCGAGTG
>JBAWVU010000033.1:0-13128 GCA_037147135.1 Chloroflexota bacterium | reverse complement strand
GGCGTGGCCGTGAGCGCGACGACCGGCTGGACGACCGGCGTGAACGCGAGCGTGAAGGAAGCGACCAGCGTCGCGGCCACGATGAGTGGCTGCACTCCGCGGGTGAGGCTCCCGGTCGGGCGCGTCATGCGTGTCATCCGTTCAGGTGGTGCGGTCCGTGGTGGCCGGCGGCTCTTCCGCCGGCCACCACGAAGCGGTGGGTCAGGCTACGGAGTGAGCGGGTTGGGGGTCGGGCCCACCTGGGTCCCAGCCGTGATCGTCCCGGTCGGGTCGTGGCATGCCTGGCAGGTGCCACGGTTGTCGATCTTCAGGAGGCGAGAGTCGCCGACCGGGGCGACCGCGCCGCCCGGGTACGACTCGGTCGACGAGTACGCGCCGTCCATGACCGCGTTGGAGCCGTGCGCCACGTGGCACGTGGTGCAGGGCTTGTTCGATGTATTCGAGTGTCGGTACTTGAAGGTCGCGTCGCCACTTGCTGTGTCGAACGGAGTGCCGGTGATCGCCAGGTACCGCGAGTGGCACGTGGAGCACCACGCGTTGATCTGGGTATCGAAGTTCGTCGCGTCGCCGTTGGGTGCGTCGTTCACCGTGCCGGACGTGCCGTTCCACGGCACCTTCCGGTGGAAGTAGTCGCCGGCGAGCGAGTTGCCGCCGCTGGCAGTGGCGGCAGCGCTCGCAGTGAGCGTCCCGCCGGCGGTCTGGATGACGGTGTAGTTGAGAGTCTCGTTGTTGGGCCGCACCGACGCCGCTACGTCGGTCACTGTGACGCCGGTGGTCGCCTTGACGAAGCCTGTCCCGGTCGGCGCAGGGATCGGATTGAGGATCCGATAGGCCCCGTTGCCGTGCGGGTTGTGGCACGTGGTGCATGTCACGTCGACGGTCGCGCCGGCGCCGGAGTTCAGAGCGCCATTGCCCCACGCCGGGCCGGAGCCGTCCCCGAGGACGCCGTCGGTGTTCGGCATGTGGGCAGAGGAGACGAGTGAGGACGCAGACGCGACCGGGACCTTCACATTCTGTCGGACGCTCGTGCCCGACGCATACGCGACCCGGACCGCCGAGCCGGACCCGATGTAGGCCCTGATGAACCCGCCGTTGCGGAGTGCGCCGAGGACGGCCCCGCCGCGGTTCGCGCTGGTCCCGACGGCGTACTGGAGACCGGTCTCGACGTCGGTCGTCGCGCCCGTGCCGCTGGCGCCGTGGCACACGAGGCACATGGCGGGCTCCTCCTCGATGAGGAGCATCGCGCCCTGAGCCGTGTGGGCCCGGTGGCACCCGGCGCAGCTGTCGGCGGTGATGCCGCCGGCGCCGGAGTTGATGGATGCGACATGCGGACCTCCGTCCGCGAGGACGGGGATCGCGGCAAGGAAGAGCCAGAGTGCGCCGCCTGCGAAGAGGAGCGCGACTCGTCTCACTGTCCTCACCTCCTTTCGTTGTGTGTGGGGTTGACTGCTGGATCCATGCCGCCGGGGCGGCGCTCGAAGGTCGTCACGCGTCCCCCCTCAGCTCCCTCCTTCCCCCCTCCGCTAGTAGGTCCAGACCTGAACGCGGTTGTTCGCCACGTCGGCCACGTAGACGCGGCCGCGGGTGTCCACGGCGACGCCATTGGGGAATTCGAATGCGCCGTCGAGCGTGCCCTGCACGCCGAACCGGCCGATGAACCTGGGAGTCCGGTCCGCCTCGCCGAGCACCTCGTAGACCTGGACGGCGTGTGCCGACGCGTCGACCACGAAGAGGTGGCCCTGGTCGTCGATGGCAACGCCGCGCGGGAGCCCGAGATCTCCGTCTCGCGGGCCGCGGTTGATGACCGCGCGCTGCTTGCCGTCGGGGGTGAACACGACCAGCCGGCCGTTGTTGCTGTCGGCGACGTAGATGAGCCCGTTCGCGTCGACGGCCACGCCGTTGGGGAAGCTGAGCATCCCCTGCGCGCCGATCGTCTGGATGAGCTTCCCGTCCGGCCCGAACTCGTGGACCCGGTGATACGGGCCGCTCACGTCCGTGACGAAGAGGTCGCCCTTGGGACCGAACCCGAGGCCGAGGGGCTGCCAGCCCTCGAGGTCGGCTCCGGGGTCGAACGTGCGGCGGTAGACGCCGTCGCGGTCGTAGACGTAGATGGCGCCGGCCGGGCGATCGCTCACGTAGACGTCGCCCGTGGTGGGGTCGATGGCGACGTAGACCGGCACATGCTCCGTGCCGGTCGTGCCAGGCGGCTGGATCACGCCGATCTGGGTCCCCCTGCCGTCGAGGATCTTGACGACTGTCTGTCCGCTGGTCTGGGCCGCGTACATCCGGTCGCCGGCCGCGTCCACCGCGACGCCGGTCGGCGCGGAGACGTCGTAGGCGGCCGACCGGAAGCTGGGCAGGTCCGCGACGGCGATCGGCGGGATGACCGGCAGCTCGTTGATCGGCTTGCGCGTGGAGAGGTACCACCCGGTGAAGAGAATGAAGACGCCGAGGATCGAGGCGAGGAGGGCGAGGATCGCGACCTTTCGGCGCCGTCGGCGCCCGCCGGGGGCATCGGTCTCGGCAGGAGCCGGCTCGGCGAGAGCAGCGTCGGGGGGGAGGATCGGTTCGGTCATGTTCAGTTCCCCGCTGCCGACGGGGACGGCGACGTGTTCGCTGCCGGCGGGGCGGCGGTAGTCCGGGTGGTGGCCCCGGTGTCCGAGGTCGCGAGGCCCTTGAGGCCGGTGATCGCGCTGAAGCTCTCGGGGTCCTTCTCGAGGACCTTCCCGTAGAGCGTCGTTGCCGTGGCATCGTCGCCCTCGGCCGTGGCGATGAGCGCGAGGCCGAGCATCGCGTCGACCGCGAGCGTGCCGTTCACGAGCGGCTGGAGCTGCGCCCTCGCCTCGTCCGGCCGGCCTTCGCAGAACGACACCATCCCGCCGCTGTAGCTCGCGCCGTCGGCCTGGCCGAGCGCGGCGTAGGCCGTCGTGAGCTGCGCGTACGGCTCGCACCAGCCGGTGGGGACGAACGCGACGGCACGGCGGAGGATGTCGACCGCATCCTGGGGCTTGCCGGTCGCGATGAGCGCGGTGCCGAGGAGGTTCATCGCGTCGGCATCGGCGCGGTCGATCTGCAGCGCGGAGGTCAGGAACGTGACGGCGTCGGCCGGGCGGCTCTCCGTCAACGCGATCTGCCCGAGGAGGTAGTACGCCGCCTCGAGTTGCGGGTCGACGTTCGCCATCTCGCCCGACTTCGCGTCGTCGACCATCTTCCCGAAGTCCTTCTTCGCCGCGACGAGGTCGTTCGCCGCGAGGTACGCCTTGCCCCGGCCGAGGAGCGCCATCCGGTGCGACGGCTCGGCCGCGAGGATCTCCGTGTACTGGGCCGCCGCGTCGGCGGTCCGGTCCGCCGCGAGGTACGCGCCCGCGAGCTGGAGCCGCGCGCCGATCCGGTTGGGCTCCGTGCGGACGGCGGCTTCAGCCGAATCGATGGAGCGCTGGGACATGGAGGGACCCGGGTCCACGTTGCGGTCGAGGAAGTAGATGAGGCCGATCGCGGGGACGCCGATCACGAGGGCGACAGCGATGCCCACGATGAGCCGGTTGAGCGTCCTGTCCGAGAGCCCGCCGCGGGCCCGAGTCATCTCCATCTCGCCACCTGTCCCGATGCGCTCTCGCGATGTGCTGGTCAAGGAGCTACGGCCGCGTCGCCGCCCCGGAAGGGCGGGGCGGCACCGAGGCCGCGGCCCCTCACCTGCCAATGGTGGCGTCCGCGCCTCTCCCTTCCCATCCGCCGGGAGGTAGATAACCGGCACAGGAGCTGTGCACGGGCGGTGCCCGTCGATCTGTGCCCTGTCAGCAGCCACTGACGGCGGGCGCCTCCGCAGCCGCGGTGTCGTCGATCGCGATCGCCTCGCGCTTCTCGCGCGCGGCCCGGCGCCGGACACCCTGGATCGCCGCGACGATCCCCTCCATCCGGGTCGGGATCTCCTCCCGCCGGTAGGTCCACGACGGCCCGGAGTCGATGCCGACGTCGATGAACAGCGCGTCCGGGGCGAACTTGAGGATGTCCACTGCCGCGAGGGGATCGGACCGCTCGACGATGACGACGTCCGGCTGCGTCGCGAGTGCGCGCTCCGCGTGGTCGACGGCGGCCTTGGCGATGCAGGTGACGTCGAAGCCCTGCTCCGACGAGAGGATCCTGTCGATCCCCTCGCCGAGGAGCGGGTGCGCGTAGAGGACGACGACCGAGACTCGTCGGCTCTCCACCACCGTCCCTCCAGATGCCACGGGGCCCCGCGGTCGGGGGCGTGGGCCATCCTATGCCGCGTCGTCGCCGGCCCGCCATCCGCTGCTCGGCACAGCAGGACGGCCGGAAGGCACAGGCCGCATGGGTCATCCGCCCATACCGCCGGGAGCCTCCGGGGTCAGTCGTGCGGCGGAGGCCGGCGGCCGAGGCCTTCGCGGACGACGTACGCGGCGGCCTGGATCCTGTTCTCCAGCTGGAGCTTCTCGAGCGCGTTGTGGACGTGGTTCTTCACCGTCCCCTCCGTGATCGAGAGGATCCCGCCGATCTCCTTGTTGGAGAGTCCCTCCGCGACAAGCTGGAGGATCTCCAGCTCGCGCCGGGTGAGGCCGGGGCCCGACGGCCCGGGCGGGGAGACGGCGCGGATGCCCGGACGGTCGCGGATCTCGGCGATGAGCCGGCCCGCGATCGCCGGCGAGAGCGGCGTCTCGTCGCGCATGACGGCGCGCAGGAGGTCGTAGAGCGCCTCGGGGCGGAGGTCCTTGAGGAGATAGCCGTTGGCGCCGAAGCGGATGGCGTCGAACAGGTGATCGTCCGTCTCGCTCACCGTGAGGATGACGACCTTGGTGTCGGGGAGCTGGTCCTTGATGAGGCGGGTGGCCTCCACCCCCGTCATGACCGGCATCTCGACGTCCATGATGACGAGGTCGGGCCGCCGCTCGTGCGCGAGCTCCACGCCCTGGAGGCCGTTCTCGGCCTCCCCGACGATCGTGAAATCCGGCTGCGAGTCGATGAGGGTTGCGACGGCCCTCCGGAAGAGCGGCTGGTCATCGACGATGAGGATGCGCACGGGCTCGGTGGACGCCACCATCAGACCTCGAGGGCGGGACGCTCGGCGGGCCGTCGGCCGAGTGTGGGCACGCGGGCGATGATACGCGTCCCGCGACCGGGCTCCGCGTCCACGGTGAGCGTCCCTCCGATCTGCTCCATCCGCTCGCGCATCGTGTGCAGCCCGTAGCCGCGGTCGGGGTCGCCGGCGGCTGCGAACCGGTCGAAGCCGCGCCCATCGTCCTCGACGACGAAGACCGTCGCGGCTTCCTCGCCGAGGATCCGGACCGTCGCCGTCTGCGCCCCCGAGTGCTTCCGGACGTTGGTGAGCGCCTCTTGGATGACCCGGATCACCTGCACCTCGGCGGCGGGGGCGAGCGACGGCTCGGCCTCCAGCCGCGTCTCCAGCCCGGCGCGGATCCCCGACTGCCGGCTGTACTTCTCGAGGAACGCGTGCAGGCTCTCGATGAGGCCACGGTCGACCCGGCTCGACTCGCGCAGCCCGAGGATCGCCTCGCGGACGTCTCGGTACGCCTCCTCGGCGAGGTCCGCCAGGTCGGTGGTCTCCGCGCGGGCGGCGGCGTCGACGGCCACGGCGGGGGTCATCGCGAGCGCGCGCAGGCGCAGGTGCGTGACGCCGAGGACCTGGGCGAGGCTGTCGTGCATCTCCCGCGCGATCCGGTCGCGCTCGGCGAGCACCGCGGCGTGGCGCTCGTTGTCGTGCATCCGGGCGCTTGAGATCGCGATGGCCGCGAGGTCGCCGAGCGCGGCGAGGAGGTCGTGGTCCGAGGACGTGAACGCGAGGTCCGCGCGTCGGCCGATCCAGATGTCGCCGAACGACGCGCCGGGCCCGCGGAGCGGCGCCTCGAGGGTCCTCTTGTAGTCCTTGGAGACGCGGACGTCACAGACGAGGTGGGCGCCGTGGAGTGCGGCGACATGGCCCGGGTCCGGCGAGATCGCGACGGTCCCGTCGAGGGCGTAGGTGAGCGACCCGACCGCAGCGGAGCCTTCGAACGCCCGCGAGACGGGCTCCGACAGGCAGATGGTCGCGTCGTCGGCGGCGAGCAGCGTGCGCGCGTCGCGGACGATCGTGCCGAGGATATCCGAGAGCGCGTACTGGCTCGTCACCTGGAGCGCGACCTCGTAGAGGGCGCTCGTCTCCTCGCGCTGCTTGTCCAGGTCGGCGACGAGCTGGCCCATCTGGATCGCGCACGCGAGCTGGTGGCCGATGCTCTGGAGCGTCCCCGGCGAGACGGTGTTGCCTTCGTCCTCCGACATGAGGATCGTGAGCCGGCCGACCACGATGGTCCCCGTGGACAGCGGGATGTCAACCGAGCGGTGCGTGGAGCCATGCTCGACATCCTGGCCGGCCGGCCGGCCAGGTGCCACGTAGCGGCGTGTCGGCCACTCGCCGGCCCGTGACGCGCCCGGCGCCGGGAACATCGTCACGCTCGCCTCGGCGGCGCCGGTCCGGTCCACGACGCTGCGCAGTGCGGCGTCCACGACGTCCGGCACGCCGACCCTTCCCTGGACGGCCTCGGTCATCGCGTTCATCGCGGCGAGCTCGCTGTTCTGCCGGATGACCCGGCCCTGGATCCCCTCGATGAGACGGAACATGATGAAGCCGAAGACGATCGCGGCGATCGACGCGACGAGGGCAGCGCCGAAGTGGTACGGCTCGAGCCAGAACGGCTCCTGGGAGATGAACGACTCGACGATCTCGAACCCGGCGACGAAGACGACCGGCGCGGTGACGCCCACGATCTTGAGCGTGCGCAGGTCACGCAGCGACTGGGCCTGGTTATCCGAATCCGCCCTGGGCATGCCGACGAGTCCCCTTCCAGGCCGGCGTACCAACGCCGACGCGGCCGAGCATACGACACCGGACGATCCTGCCCCGGGGTAGGGGGCGCGGTCGGGCCGCGGCACACACGCGGCCACGCTCGGTCGCGTACGCTGCGCCGGTCGCACGCACGACGGAGGTCAGATGACGGCCGGCGGTCAGATCGGGGCCCGCTCCTTCGGGGCACAGAGCATGGTCGCGCCCCTCCGAGAGGTGCTCGTGAAGGCGCCGGGGGCGGCGTTCGGGCGCGCGTTCGACGACCCGGCGCACGGGTTCCTCCGGCCGGTCGACCTCGCGCGGGCGGCCCGCGAACACGCGCTCCTCGTCGAGACGCTCGTCGGACTCGGTGTGGCGGTACGCGAGCTCGGGATCGAGACCACGAGCCCCGATCTCGTCTACACGTTCGACCCGGCGCTCGTCACGGACCGGGGGGCGATCCTCCTCCGGTCCGGGAAGCCGACCCGGTGCGGCGAGGAGGACGCCCTCGGCGCATGGTTCGCCGCTCGAGGGATCCCGATCGTGGGGCGGATCGAGGCCCCCGGCACCGTCGACGGCGGCGACACGTTCTGGCTCCGGCCGGACCTCTTCTGCATGGGGAGGACGCTCCGCACCAACAGCGAGGGGATCCGCCAGCTGTCGGCGATCGTCGGCGGGGACGTGCGCGCCTTCGACGTCCCGTACTGGCGCGGCCCGGCGGAGCTCGTCCACCTGCTGTCGCTCATCTCGCCGGTCGCCGACGGCCTCGCGGTCGTCTACCCGCCGCTCCTGCCCGTCGGACTCTGGGAGCTGCTCGGCGAGCTGTCCGTTCGGACGATCCCCGTCCCGGAGGCCGAGTACCCGACCCTCGGCTGCAACGTCCTCGCCGTCCGGCCCGGCGTCGTCGTCATGGCCGAGGGGAACCCTCTCACCGAGCGGGCGCTGCGCGACGCGGGGTGCGAGGTGCACGCGTGGCCGGCCGGCGAGATCGGCGTGAACGGCGGCGGCGGCCCCACGTGCCTCACCAGGCCGATCCTCCGCGGGCAGGCCCGGCCATGGGCAGCGTGAGCGGACCGTCGTCCTCGAGCCCGATCGGCGACCTCGAGCGGCGCGCGCTCGCCGCCGTGTCGGGGGCGCGGATCGCATCGGACCTCGCGGCGCTCGTGGCCGTACCGAGCGTCACCGGTGCCGAGGAGGCTGCCGCGGACCACGTCGCGCGAATGCTCGCGGCGATCGGCCCGGCCGTGGCGGTCGAGCGGCGGGACGTCGATCCCATCGCCCTTGCGCGCGATCCAGCGTATCCCGGGGCCGAGATGGCCCGGACCACCCTCCCGCTCGTCGTGGGTCGCCTCGCGTCGGGCCGCCCGGGGCCGCGGCTCATCCTGTCCGGCCACCTCGATGTCGTGCCCCCCGGCGATCTCGGTGCCTGGAGCGCTCCGCCGTTTCAGCCGGTCGTGCGGGAGGGTCGCCTCCAGGGTCGGGGCGCGTGCGACATGAAGGGCGGGGTCGTCGCCGCCATCGAGGCGCTCCGGGCCGTGGCGTCGCTCGCCGGGGAGGACGGGTGGCTCCCGGAGCCTCTCGCCGGCGAGGTCCTGTTCGTCGGCGTGCCGTCCGAGGAGGACGGTGGCGCCGGCACGCTCGCTGCGATCCGCGCGGGGTTCGTGGGCGACGCGGCGGTCGTCACGGAGCCCACCGGGCTCTCGATCGTCACGGTCGGTGCGGGTGCGGTGACCTTCCGCCTCACGCTCCGTGGGCGAGCGGCGCACGCCTCGACCCGCACCGAAGGCGTCTCGGCGCTCGAGAAGCTCGAGCTGCTCCACGCCGCCCTGCGCGCCGACGAGGCGGCGCGCAACGCCGCCGAGACGGATCCCCGCATGCGCGCGCTGGGCCTCCCGTACCCGACGATCATCGGGACGGTGCGGGGCGGGGACTGGGCCTCGACTGTGCCCGACCTCGTGATCGCGGAGGGGCGCTATGGGGTGCGGCTCGGCCAGGACGCGGTCGCGGCCGGCGCGGATCTCGAGGCGGCGATCGCCGCGGCGTGCGCGACGGACGAGTGGCTGCACGACCACCCCGCCGAGGTCGCGCTCGTCGGTGGCCGGTTCGACTCGGTGGCGCTGCCGGCCGACGAGCCGCTCCCCGGTCTGCTGGCGGCCGTGGCGCACGACGTGGACGGCGTCGAGCCGCCGCTCATCGCGGTGCCGTACGGATCGGACATGCGCCTGTGGGTCACGGAGGGCGCGACGCCGTGCGTCCTCTACGGCCCCGGGGACGTCCGCGTCGCGCACGCAGCGGACGAGTCAGTGGCCCTCGACGAGGTCGAGCGGTGCGCGCGCGTGCTCGCCGCGTGGCTCGTGCGAGGACTCGCGGCCGGCTGAGTGCCCCGGCCGTGTGGCGCGGGGTGCCCCGCGGCCCTCGGCGCTAGGAGATCGTGCGGCGGTAGCCGCAGATCCGGCACGTGGCGACCCCGCTGCCGGGATCGACGTCGAGGATGCTCGCGCACCCGTTCGTGCCGCAGAAGAGCGCCACGCGTCGCTGGAGTCGCCGACGGGCGACCGAGAATGCCTGGGAGCCGAGCGCGGAGCTCGCGCGTCGGTTCGCGTTGTGAGTCTGCATGGAGATGCCTGGACCGTTCCTGTCTGTGTGCGGTCGCGCGTCGGTGGAGCGCGATCCCGCCATGGGCCGCTCGTCACGCCCGGGTTCGGGTAGGCGGAGCGGCGGGGTCTCTCTGCGCGGCGCGGGAGCAGCGTTGCTGTTCGCTCGGACCGGCGCCTGTGGCGCGAGAGTCATCCTTCGATGCGCGAAGCGTACCCGAGGCCCGCGTTTCCGTCCACCACCCGGGCGGCGGGTGCCGGCGAGGAGCGGCGGCGGACCCCGGGCAGGAGCGGCGGCGAGCGTCGCCGCACCGGCTCAGGGCGACGGGACGAACCGGGTCGCGGTCACCGTGCCGCTCGACGAATCGTTCCCGCCGACGAGGAGGACCGACCCGTCCGGGAGGACGACCGTCTCCCCGTACTGGCGTCCCTCGGGCATCGGTGGCAGCGCGGCCCACGCGGATGTCACCGGGTCGTAGGTCCGGGCCTCGCGCGTCGCCTTCCACCCGCCGGCCCCGTCTGACGTGGATCCGCCTGCCACGAGCACCAGCCCGTTGGGCAGCGCGGCGGCGAAGGAACCCGCGAGGTCGACACCGGGCGTCTCGTGCCATCCGCCCACGGTCATGTCGTTCGTGCTTGCGTGCGCAGGTCCGACCGCGGTCCAGCGCCCCGTCCCGGCATCGAAGCGGAACGAGCGGGTGACGTCGGCCTGGTGCTTCCAGGAGTCGCCATGGCCGACGAGCAGCGCGCCCCCATCGGGCAGGGCGACGAGGGTCCCGACGGAGGTCACCCACGGGTCGGAGGTCGGGAGGTCGACGCCGGACGCCGCGATCGCGGCCCGGTCGATCTCCGGCAGGCTGCCGACGAGGGCGAAGCGTCCGGTCGCCGGGTCGTAGACCTCGGTCGTGGTGGGCGCCCGCGGATCCATCGTGACGCCGGTGTCGCTGCCGACCCACAGGTCGCCCCCGGGCGAGACGACGAGGACCCGGCCGTCGGCCAGCGTGACGGCGCTCGCACCCGCTCGCGCATACCGCATGGACCCCGTCGGCGACCAGGTGGCCGTGGCAGGGTCGTAGGTCTCGGCGGTCGCGAGGGCGGGGACCACGCGTGACGGCGCGACGTCATCGAGCACGTCTCCGCCGACGGGCTCGGGGTGATACCCCGCGAGTGCGACCGCGGGGGCCGCGTCGTCGTGGAGAGCCGGCTTGTCCAGGTAGGCGCCGCCGGCGACGAGCACGCGTCCGTCGTGCAGGACCGCGCCCGCGGGGGCCGACCGGGCCGTGCCCAGGAGGCCGACCTTCGTCCAGGTCCCCTTGGGGGTCGCCGGGTCGTAGATGTAGGTGCTGGAATAGGCCTGTGCGCTGTCGTTGACGCCGCCGGTGACGAGGACGCGACCGTCATCGAGCGTCACCGCCACGAAGTTCGAGCGGGGTGCGTTGAGGCCCGCGGCAGGTCCCCAGGTCGCGCCCGTCGGATCCCAGCGTTCCACCGCCGTCCCGTCGTCCTGGATCGCGAGGGCGCCGCCGTCGCCGAGGCTCGCCGCGCGCCCGGGGGGCCAGTCGGATGCCAGCGTGCCCGCCGTGACCCACGAGCCTCCCGGTGCCGGCGATGGGCGGCCGGCCGTCGCGGACGGGGTGGCGCCGGCGGTCGGTGGCGACGATGCCGCGGCGGTCGGTGACACGGCGGCGACGGGCGTCGGTGCGACGGTGGGCGTGATCGACGGCGTCGGCGCAGGCCCCGTCGGCAGGGCGATCGATGACGTGGGCGCCATCGACGCGCTCGGCGATGGCGAGGCGGACGAGGCCTGGCACGCGGCGGCGAGGATGACGACGATCCCGAGCGCGACGGCCGCGCGCTTCTGACTCAGAGTGCTCATCCGAAGACTCCCGGCCACAGCTCGCCGGCGACCCAGCCGACGACGAAGGATGCCGCGTTCGCCACGACGGCGACCGCGATGGCGCGGCGAGGGCCCAGGCCGCGGAACGCGACGGCGTAGAAGACCGCCTCCGCGCCGACCGCCCACGCCTCTGCCGCGAGGATGTACTCCCACGTCCCGATGAGGAACGGCTGCGTGATGACATACCAGACGATCGGATGCGTCGCGAGGTTCGCGAAGACGACGAGGACGACGAGCCGGAGCCGGTCGGGCTCGGCTCGCCGGAGCAGGTACGCGGCGACCGGGACCTCGATCGCGAGCGTGAGGACGAAGGCGACGAACCAGCCGGAGGCCGGGAAGAACACCCGCTCATCCTCCGGCGCTCACGGGGCCGCGATCGTCACGGTCGTCGCGGCCGTGGCGGCGCCGATCGTCGGGGCATCGACGAGCTGGACGACCGCCGGCTCCCACGCGTACGTGCCGGGCGCGACCACCCGCCCGAACGTCCGGAGGAGGAAGGTGTGCTTCTCCGCCGACGGCCAGAACCCCCATTCGACCCGGTTCCCCACGCTGGACCACGGGGCGAGGGCGATGTCCTGGGGCTCCTCGTCGCCCGACGAAGGCGGGGTGAGGAGGCTCCCGACGGGCGCGAGGCCGGCGGGCAGGATCTCCGTCGCCCGGTAGAGGCCGTCGGGTGCGAGCGCCTCGACGGTGACCGTCAGGTCGATCGTCACGAGCGACCCCGCGGGGATCGGTCCGGACGGGGTGACGTGCCGCACGACGGTGACGGACGAACCGTGTGGCAGTGACGCGGCGGCGACGGCCTCATCCCACGCGCACGCGGCCGAGACGGCGCCGATCAGCGGCTCCACGGTGATCGCGGCCAGCTGCGCAGGGGTCAGCGTGAGCGTGACCGACCCGCCCGCCGCGAGATCCTCGACGCGACGTGACCCGTCGAGCGTGTACGCGAACCGCGCGGGCGTCCGGGGCAGTCGCTCGAGGGCACGGGCGACGTATGCGACCTCCTCGAGCGGATGGACCGCCTCTTCGTCCTGCTCCCCGAGGACGTACACCTCGAGGTCGACGGCCACCGGGTCGCCGATCTTCGCCGCGGCGATCGCGAGGAGCGCCGTCGCCGCGATCGGATCGTGGAGGGTCGAGCCGGTCCGGACTCGAGCCCATCCAGGCGAGCCTTCGCCGCGCTCCGCGAGGATGCCCCGCTCCAGGCTCGCGGCGATCGCGAGGTCGCCGGCCTCCGCCGCCGCGACGGCGAGCCAGATGCGCTCCATGTCCGTCAGGTCCGTCGTCGCGGCCGCGGAGCGGACCTCGCCGAGCACCGGGGCGCCGAGGGCGGCGAGACCGGCGAGCGCGACGATCCGCCGCTCGCGCGTCTCCTCGCCGGATGCCGCGATCGCAGCGAGCGGGTCCTCCAGTGAGGAGCGCGGGAACCGGTCCGGGGCCCCGAGGGCGGCGAGTGCCGTCACCTCGAGCTCCGCCGTGCCGTACGGCACGAGCGCGACACCGTCCGACCCGTAGGTGAAAGTGGACGGATCGAACGCGCGCGACGGGAGGCTCGAGGGGTCGCGACCGAATGACGCGACGAGGAGGTCCGCCGCCGCGGCCGCGGCGGCCTGCTGGTCGGCGCGTGGACCGGTGGCGGCGGCGATCGTCTCCAGCGTCGGGATGAGCGCACCTCGGCCGGCGTCCGTGAAGGTGCACGTCGTGAGCGCCTCCGCTGCCCCAGGCAGCCGGGATCCGGTCGTCACCGCGACGACGTCCGTCCGCCTGGCGGTCACCTGTGACGTGACGACCTCGATGGTGAGGAC
>JBAWVU010000032.1:0-13202 GCA_037147135.1 Chloroflexota bacterium | reverse complement strand
CCGTGTCGAGGACGAGCCCGTCGGGCAGGGGCCTCGCGATCCTCGCCGCGAGCGGGGTCGCCAGGAAGGGCGCCGATCCGACCGAGGCCGCCGACCGCGCCATCAAGGCGCAGCGCCGGCTCGAGCACGTCTACCGGAACGCGATGGTGGCGCTCCTCGACGTCGACGACCTGAAGGAGGTCATGGGGCGCCGCGAGCTCTACCGGCGCTTCTCACGGGTGAGCGCGAGCGTGCAGGAGGTCGCCGATCGCGTCTGGTACGCGGCCGTGAAGGAGGCCTGACCCGGCCGGTCCTCGCGAAGCCGTTCGCTGGGGACGAGCAGCGCCGGGCGGTGAGGCTCGGCCTCGAAGCGGTCGCCACGCCGGTCGTGAGGCCGGCGGCTCAGCGGGCCGACGCGATCCCCCCATACAGGCCGACGTAGAGGGCGCCCGTCGGGCCGATCGCCGCTCCCGGCACGTAGCCATCGAACGCGCTGCCGGTGCCCGCGAGGACCTGCCAGCGCACGTCGCCGGTACGCATGTCGATGGCGGCCCAGTAGTAGGCCGGGACGGCGGTGACCGGGTCGTCGACGCGGGTCATCGTGTACAGCATGCCGGCGGGCAGCGACACCTTGCCGAGCACCGACGGGACCCGGACCGCGCTGTTGCTCCAGACCACACGGCAGCCGGACGCGTCCGCGTCGATGTCGATCCGCGCGAGGCCGGGCTCTGCCGGCGTGCTCCGCAGCGTCGCCGGGTCGACGACGTAGCCGTACGTGTTCTGGATGACCATCGACCGGTTCCAGGCGATGAGCGAGTTCTCGGACGCCCCCTTCCCCCTGGGGAAGACCGGCACGGTGCACACGGTGCGGCGCTCGCCGGCGCCCAGCTTCGCCGCGGTCCGGTAGGCGACGACGTGCATCTGGTCGGCGTTGTCGTTGATGGCGACGAAGGCGCCGTTGCCGAGGATGGTCGGGCTCGTGCCCGATCCGGCCGACTTCTGCCCCTTCTTCGTGTAGCCGACGTTGGCATACGGCTGCGACCAGGTGATCCGCGGTCGCCCGTCGACGCCGGCGTCGAGCCGGTACATGCGCGCGGTGGTGACGACGTACGCCGTCGTGTGGTCGATGGCGAAGGAGTTCGAGATCGACCCCGCGAGATCGACCGTGCGCGTCCTGCGCGTCTTCGGGTCGAAGACGCCGACCACGCCCGCCTGCTGCACCATGAACCAGAGCCGGCCCTGCCAGTCAGGCATCACCGACTGGATGCCGTCGCCGCTCGGAACTGCGGCGGAGAGGTCGTAGTCCGCGACGCGGACGAATCCGGGCCCGGCGGCGGTCGTCTGCTCGGCGACCACCCAGACATGATCGCCGACCGTCAGGTACGCGCGATCGGCGTCGTCGAGGAACATGTAGGCGGCGCCGTATCCCGCGCTCTCCCCCGTCGGGACCGGGATCTGGAGATAGGCGAGCACCGCGAGCGACGTCGGGTCCACCATCACGAGGGAGTCCTCGCCCGGGCCGATACAGACCGTCACGATCCGGCCGTGCCGGTCGAACGTGAGCGCCCCGCAGTCGAAGAAGGCGGACGTGGGGTCGCGTCGCGCGTCGGCGAGCCTGTTCGACGTCACCACCAGGTCCCGCCCGGACGGGCCCATGATCCGTGCGGTGTCGGTCAGCCAGGCGTCGTTGTGGACGTTGCTGAACGGGTTCGGCGCGAGGTGCGGGTTCTGCGGCGGCGCCAGCATCAGGATCCTCGTCCCGTACCCCGGGGTCCCGGTACTCGTCGGCAGGGTCGTGGATCCGCCGTCGGCGATCGGGGTGACGCCGGCCGTCGCCGGCGCGTTCGCCTCCACCGCGACCACCCCGGACCAACCGAGGGCCAGAGCCACGATCGCCGACGCCGCGATGGCGACGAGTCGGACCGGATGAGACCGCATGCGTGACATCGTAGCCTCCGCGTCCTACCCGCTCTCGCCCGGCGGGACGAACCCCTCCGGGTACAGCGTGGCCCACGACGGGCCTCCCGGCTTCTCGATAAGCTCGATGAGCACGCCGTGACAGCTCCGCGGGTGGAGGAAGGCGACCGGACCCTCGGCGCCCGGGCGCGGCGCGGTGTCGATGAGCTCGATCCCGTCGATGCCGAGGCGCGTGAGCGCCGCCGCGATGTCGTCGACCTCGAAGCAGATGTGATGGAACCCTTCCCCGCGGCTCGCGAGGAACTTCGCGACGCCGGTGGTCTCGTCCGTCGGCTCGACGAGCTCGATCTTCACGCCGGCGACCGGGAGGAACGCGATGGTCACCCGGTCGGACGGGATCGGAAGGACCGTCGCCACCTCCAGCCCGAGCACGTCCCGGTACAGGCCGAGGGTCGCGTCCATGTCGCGGACAACGACCGCCACGTGATGGATCCTGCCGATCCGGCGGACGACCTCCGGCACGCCCGCCACCTGGTGATCGCTCATCATCGTCTCCTCCCTCGGCTCGCTGTGGCCCGGCCGGGCCGACCGCGCGACTCCGGGCCGGCTGCGCGGCGCCCGTGGCCGGTCGCGAGGACTTCGCCCGCCTCGGCCGGCCGTGTCAGATCGTCACCTGCTCGCGGTGCTCGCCCCAGGCCGCGCGGAGCCGATCGCTGATCTCCCCGACCGTCGCGTACCCATGGACCGCCTCGAGGATCGGCTCGACGAGGTTCGCGTCGCCGCGGATGGCGTCGTCGAGGCGCGCCATCGCCGCCTCCCAGGCCCGTGGATCACGCTCGGAGCGCACGCGACGGAGGCTCTCGACCTGGCTGCGCTCACCGTCGGGGTCGATGCGGAGAGTCTTCGCGGTCGCATGCTCCTCGTCGCGGAACATGTTCACGCCGACGACGACCTTCTCGCCGCGCTCGATCTCCCGCTGGACGCGGTACGCCGCCTCCTGGATCTGGCGCTGCTGGAACCCGGCCTCGATCGCGGCGAGCGTGCCCCCCATCGCGTCGATCTCGTCGAGGAGGCTCCACGCGGCGGACTCCACCTCGTTGGTGAGCGTCTCGACGAGGTAGCTCCCGGCGAGAGGGTCGGGTGTCTCGGTGACGCCGGACTCGTACGCGAGGACCTGCTGCGTCCGGAGCGCGAGCCGCGCGGCCTCGGCCGTCGGGAGCGCGAGCGCCTCGTCGCGCGAGTTCGTGTGGAGGCTCTGGGCCCCGCCGAGCACGGCCGCGAGCGCCTGGACCGTCGTGCGGACGACGTTGTTGTCGATCGAGACCGCGGTGAGGCTCGAGCCCGCGGTCTGCACGTGGAAGCGGCACGTCATAGAACGGACGTTCGATGCCGCGAAGCGCTCCTTCATGATCCGCGACCACATCCGGCGCGCCGCCCGGAACTTCGCGACCTCCTCGAAGAGCTCGCTCCACGAGGCGAAGAAGAACGAGAGCCGCCCCGCGAACGCGTCGACGTCGAGCCCTCGCGCCACGGCCGCCTCCACGTACGCGATGGCATCGGCCATCGTGAAGGCGAGCTCCTGGGCAGCGGTCGCCCCCGCCTCGCGCATGTGGTAGCCGCTGATGCTGATCGTGTTCCAGCGAGGGAGGTCCCGCGCGCAGAACTCGAAGATGTCCGTGACGAGGCGCATCGACGGGCGCGGCGGGTAGATGTACGTCCCCCGCGCGATGTACTCCTTGAGGATGTCGTTCTGGGTGGTGCCGGAGATCCTCCCCCGCGCCACCCCCTGCTTCTCGGCGGCCGCGACGTACATGGCGAGGAGGATCGCGGCAGTCGAGTTGATCGTCATCGACGTGCTCACGTCGCCGATCGGGATCCCGGCGAAGAGCGTCTCCATGTCCGCGAGCGAATCGACGGGGACGCCGACCCGGCCGACCTCCCCCTCCGCCTCCGGCGCATCCGAGTCGTAGCCCATCTGCGTCGGGAGGTCGAACGCGACGGACAGGCCGGTCTGGCCCTGTTCGAGCAGGTAGCGGAAGCGCGCGTTCGTCTCGGCGGCCGTGGCGAAGCCCGCGTACTGGCGCATCGTCCAGAAGCGCCCTCGGTACATCGTCGGCTGGACCCCGCGGGTGAACGGGTACTCCCCGGGGAGGCCGAGGTCGCGCGCCTCGTCGAGGCCGGCGATGTCCGCGGCCGTGTAGACGTCTCGGTACTCGATGTCCGAGGTCGTGAGGAACCGCCCGCGGCGCTCTGCCGAGTCCTTGACCGCCCGGGCCCGCGTCGTCGCGCGCCACCGGTCACGCGCCGGGTCACGCACCGGCTCGGACGCCGGGTCGGGCACCGTGTCTTCCGCGGGTGTCCCCTCGCGCCGGGCCGCCGCCGGGATCTCGGCCGGAGTCGTCCGCTCGGTGTCGTCCATGTCTGCCCTCACGAGATCACGGCGAGGAGGTCGCCCACCTCGATCGTCTGGCCCACGCTCACGCCGACACGGTCGATCGTGCCGTCGCGCGGCGACCGAAGCTCGTTCTGCATCTTCATCGCCTCGACGACGAGTATCTGCTGCCCGGCCTCGACGAGGTCGCCGGGCTTCACGGATACCGCCACGACCCGTCCCGGGATGATGGCATGGACCTCCATGGGGCCGCCGTGCCCGGTCGCCTCGTGGCCGCGGCGCGCGCGCTCGCGGAGAGCGGCCCGGCGCTCGGGCTCGAGCTCGAGCTCGACACGCCAGCCGTCCACGACGACCTCGCGGAGCGCCGGGCCGCTCGACGCCGGGCGGAGATCCCCGAGGAGGACGCGGTGCTCGGCCGGGTCGCCTCCCGCGCCGATCGCGAGCCGGGCACGGACGTCGTCGAAGCGCTGAACGGTCGCGTCGACCCGCGCCCCGTCGACCACGGGGCGCCGATCCTCGGTGGCGCCGAGGATCGGCCGCGGGGCCGGAGCGATCGTGAGGGGCGTGTCCCCGTCGAGCCGGGACGCGGCCGCCACGACGACCCGCACCGACCGCTCGTCGTGGACGACCTGCCCTATCGCGTCGCCCGTCACGCCTTCCACACGCGCCGTGTTCACGGGCGCGGCCCCGCCCTTCCGCTCCATCGCGCTCATCGTGGCCACCTGTCTGTCGCCGAGGCGCGTCCGGACGCCCTCCAGGCGAGGCTCGGCACGGGCGTGGCACTTCCGGTCCACGATCCGGGGGTCGCCGATCCCATCTCGACGATACCCGCGACGAGCTGGGCCGCGCGGACGGCCTTCGCGCGCTCCGCGGGTCCGTCCCAATACTGCGACACCCACCCTGTGGACACGTCGCCGGCGAGGAACGTCGGATGCCGGACCACGTACCGGTCGAACGGCGCGGTGGTCTGGATCCCACTCACCTCGAGCTCGTCGAGCGCTCTCCGCAGCCGCTCGATGGCCGCCGGTCGGTCGGCCGCATGGACCATGACCTTCGCGATCAGCGGGTCATATTCGGCCGGGATCCGGTCGCCGGGCTCGATCGCGGTGTCGACCCGGATCCCCGGCCCACCGGGCATGACCCACCGGCCCACCCGACCCGGAGCGGGGGCGAACTGGCGCGCCGGATCCTCGGCGGAGAGCCGGACCTCGATCGCGGCGCTCGAGGGGGTGGCGGCATCGACCGCCGCCGCCCGGACCCGCCGGGAGAGTGGACGGCCGGCTGCGATCCAGAGCTGCTCCGCGACGATGTCGATGCCGGAGACGAGCTCCGTGAGGCCGTGCTCCACCTGCAGGCGGGTGTTGACCTCGAGGAACCAGAAGCTCCGGTCGCGATCGAACAGGAACTCGACGGTCGCGGCGTTGCGGAGCCCGGCCGCCGTCCCGACCTTCACCGCCATCTCGTGGATCCGCCTCCGCTCGGCCGTCGTGAGGCCAGGAGCGGGCGCCTCCTCGATGAGCTTCTGGTGCCGGCGCTGGATCGAGCAGTCGCGCTCGCCGAGCGCGACGACGGTGCCCTGCTCGTCGCCGAGCAGCTGCACCTCGACGTGGCGTGCCGGGAGGATCTCCCGCTCCAGGTACACCGAGCCGTCGCCGAAGGCAGACTCAGCCTCTCGCGACGCAGCGATGAGCGATTCCTCGAGGACGTCCCGGCTCTCGACGCGCCGCATGCCGCGACCGCCGCCGCCGGCCGCCGCCTTGACGAGCAACGGGAACCCGATCCTGTCGGCTTCTTCGAGGATCGCCTCGACCTGGTCCGGTCGGTCGGTAGGCATGGGATCGAGGAGCCCCGGCACGACCGGCACGCCGGCTGCGGTCGCGGTGCGCCGGGCCGCGAGCTTGTCACCTAGGGCGGCGAGCAGCGCGGGCTTCGGGCCGATGAAGACGAGGCCGGCGTCCTCCACGGCCTGCGCGAACGCCGCCCGCTCGGAGAGGAACCCGTACCCGGGGTGGATCGCGTCCGCCCCCGTCTGGAGCGCCGCGTCGACGACGGCATCGATCAGCAGGTAGCTCTCCGCGGCCGGCGACGGCCCGATGCGGACGGCGGCGTCGGCGAGGCGCACGTGGGCGGCGCTCGCGTCCGCGTCGCTGTAGACGGCAGCCACCTCCACGCCGAGCTCCCGGCAGGCGCGGGTGATGCGGACGGCGATCTCACCCCGGTTTGCGATGAGGACCCGGCGGAACGGCGGCGTCGTCGAGGCGCTCATGGCTCCCCTCCCCCGCCCCGGCGGAGCCGAACGTCTTTGCACAAAGACATCGGAGACGACCTCAGGTCCGGATCCTCCCGCAGGCTCAGAGCGGGATGTTCCCGTGCTTCTTCCGCGGGTTGGTGTCCTTCTTGTCCACGAGCGTCTCGAGAGCAGCGATGAGCCGCGGTCGGGTCTCGGACGGGAGGATGACGTCGTCGATGTAGCCGCGGGCGGCGGCGACGTACGGATGGCTGAACTCCCGCTCGTACTCCGACACGAGCCTCGCGTGCTCGGCGGCCGGGTCGGCGGCCCTCCGTATCTCGTCGCGGAAGATGACGTTCACGGCGCCCGCGGCGCCCATGACGGCGATCTCGGCCGTCGGCCATGCGACGTTGTAGTCACCGCGGATGTGCTTGCTGCTCATGACGTCGTATGCGCCGCCGTATGCCTTCCGGGTGATGACGGTCAGCTTGGGGACCGTCGCCTCGCAGTACGCATACAGGAGCTTCGCGCCATGCTTGATGATCCCGCCGTGCTCCTGGCTCACGCCGGGCATGAACCCCGGGACGTCGACGAAGGTGACGAGCGGGACGTTGAACGCATCGCAGGTGCGGACGAACCGCGCGGCCTTGATCGACGCGTCGATGTCGAGCGCCCCGGCGAGGACCGCGGGTTGTTGCGCGACGATGCCGACGCTTCGGCCGTCGAGCCGAGCGTATCCGATGAGGATGTTGCCGGCCCAGTCCGGCTGGATCTCGAGGAACGTGCCGTCATCGACGACGTGACGGATGACCTCGTGCATGTCATACGGCGTCTGAGCCTCGGCCGGGATGAGCGAGTCGAGCTCGGCGTCGCGACGGTCGCGCAGGTCGCGCGGTTCCACGCGCGGGGCGTCCTCGAGGTTGTTCTGCGGGAGGTACGCGAGGATGCGTCGGACGTAGTCGAGCGCCTCCGCCTCGTCGCCCGCGGCGAGATGGGCCACGCCGCTGATCGTCGTGTGCGTGGTCGCGCCACCGAGGCGCTCAGAATCGACGTCCTCGTGGGTGACGGTCTTCACGACGTTGGGGCCGGTGACGAACATGTAGCTCGTCCCCTCCACCATGATCGTGAAGTCCGTCATCGCCGGCGAGTACACGGCGCCGCCCGCGCACGGGCCCATGATCACCGAGATCTGGGGCACGACCCCCGATGCGAGCACGTTGCGCAGGAAGATCTCGGCGTACCCGCCGAGCGCCGCGACGCCCTCCTGGATCCGGGCGCCGCCGGAGTCGTTGAGGCCGATCACCGGCGCGCCCACTCGCATGGCGAGATCCATGACCTTGCAGATCTTCTCCGCGTACGCCTCGGAGAGCGAACCCCCGAAGACGGTGAAGTCCTGGCTGAAGAGGTAGACGAGGCGGCCGTCGATGAGCGCGTGACCGGTGATGACACCGTCGCCGAGGAACTGCTGGCCCCCAAGGCCGAATCCGGTGGCCCGGTGGGTGACGAACGCGTCGAGCTCGACGAAGGACCCCTGATCGACGAGGAGGTCGATCCGCTCGCGGGCGGTCAGCTTGCCCCATGCGTGCTGCCGCTCGATCCGGACGGGACCGCCACCGAGGAGCGATTCCTCCCGCATCCGCTGCAATCGCTCGATGCGCTCGGCGTTCGTCGTCACGTTCGCGTCCCCGTCCTGTTCCTGGCGCCGTAGCGGGTGTCTTTGCGCAGAGACGGTGTGTCTGTCACGGCACCGTGCGCTCGCGCTCCACCATGATAGCCGCGTGGCGCGCACGTCCGAGGGCTCCCCTGCCCTCTCCACCCACGATGACGGTGGGGGCTCGAGACGCGAAGGCGCGGCGCAGCGGTGGTCGTGAGGCCGCCTGCGACGCGAGAACATGGGGGACGTGACGGAGGTCGAGGACCGCCTCGGCGCGTGCACGATGTCCACACTTCTGTTCACAACCGCGCCGGAATGTGGAGAACTCACTCGGACGATCCGCCTCCCCCGCGGCCTCGCGCGGACGAGCGATCCGGGGATCGGGCGACGGGACGAGTTCGGCAGGGTGGCGCGCGTGAGGTACGATGGCGCGCGTCGATGCGACGCACGTCGCGGAAACACGATCGAGCGAGGTGGTGCCCCGGTGGCTCATGTGATCGCGATCGCGAACCAGAAGGGCGGCGTCGGCAAGACCACGACCGCCATCAACCTGGCAGGAGCGATGGCCGAGCTGGGGATCCGCGTTCTCTGCGTGGACATGGATCCGCAGGCGAACCTCACCGTCGGCCTCGGCGTGAGCCTCGGTGCGGTGAAGATGTCGATGTCGGATGTGCTCGCTGAGGGGCACGCGACGATGGACGACGTCGTCGTCGAGACCCAGACGGCCGGCATCGACCTTGCCCCCGCCACGCTCGAGCTCGCGTCGACGGAGGTGGAGCTCTTCGCGGCGATCGGCCGCGAGCAGGCGCTTCGCGACGCGCTGGACGAATGGGCGGCGGACCGCTACGACTATGTCCTCATCGACTGCCCGCCGACGCTGGGTCTCCTGACGATCAACGGGCTCGTCGCCGCGGATAGCGTGATCATCCCGGTGCAGACGCAGTACTACGCGCTCAAGGGCGTCACGGCCCTCGTCAAGGTCATCAACACGATCCGGCACAAGCTCAACCGCGACCTGCGGATCATGGGACTGCTGCCGACCTTCTACGACGGCCGCACGATCCTCGGACGCGAGATGCTCGAGGAGATGCGCGAGCTCGGCGATCACCACGTCTTCGACACGATCATCCGCCAGGCGGTGCGGCTCGGGGAGGCCCCGCTCACGGGCCGGCCGATCACCGTCTATGCGAGCAACTCGGATGCTGCGAAGAGGTATCGGCAGCTCGCACGGGAGGTGATGGACCTTGCCTAGGCCCGACTTCCGCGCCCAGGCGGCGCGACGGCTGTCCGAAGAGGGAGAACTATCGCCTGGGGTCGTGAGCCTCCTCTCGCCGGAGGGCGAGAAGAACAACGTCGGCGTTCGCAACGTCCCGATCGACCGCATCGATCCGAGCCCGGACCAGCCGCGGCTCGCGATGGACCAGGATTCGCTCGACGACCTCGCGGCGTCGGTGCGCGAGCACGGTATCCTCCAGCCGCTCCTCATCCGGCCGGCCGCTGGGGCGCGGTACCAGATCGTCGCGGGCGAGCGGCGCTGGCGCGCGGCGCGCCTGGCCGGGCTGGAGCTTGTTCCCGCGCTCATCCAGGAGCTCGACGACGAGACGGCGCTCGAGATCTCGATCATCGAAAACCTCCAGCGTGAGGACCTCTCGCCTCTCGACGAGGCCCTCATCTACGAACGGATGATCCACGAGCATGGATACAGCGTCCGTCGGCTGGCGCAGAAGCTCGGCAAGGACAAGGGCTACCTGGAGAACCGGCTCCGGCTCGCCGACGCTCCGGCCGAGGTGAAGGAGCTGGTGTCCGTACGCAAAGACACCCTGTCGCACGCGTACGAGCTCATGAAAGTCCAGGACCCGCGGCGGCGGAAGCTGCTGGCGGCCCAGGTGGCCCGCGGCGAGCTCTCGCTCGTCAAGCTTCGCGAGCGGATCGAGGGTCGGCGACGACCCGTGGACGGTGCGGCGGTCGACGGGACGGCTCGCGCCGCCCGACACGAGACCCTGGCCGGCGAAGTGCGTCGCGATGCGGCCGAGGAGCCTCGCGATGATGGATCGGCCGAGACGAGGCCGACCGGACCCATCCGCGATGACGCCCTTCAGACCGCCAAGGCGGCCTTCGCCGAGGCGCTCGAGAGCCTCGTGGGGATCGTCCGCAACCCCGAGCTGGCACAGCAGATCGGGGACGTCGACCGGTCGAACCTCGCGAAGTACCTCACCATCGCCAAGCTCAAGCTCGAGAACACCATCGCGAGCGTCCGGAGCGGCGAGCCGCGCGAGTGAGCTCCGGCCGTGTCAGCGGCCCCCGACCACCTGAAGAGCGAGGCCCCGGCGACGAACCGGGGCCTCCCCACGTCACGGGCTCGCTACAGGAGTCCCGCGGCGGCGAGGGCGCCCACCCAACCGGTGGCGAGAACGACGACTGCTGCGCCTTCCACCCCCCACCCCGCCCGCCGTCGGTTGAGGGCCGGACCGCGTCCGAGCCACGCCCCACAGGCGAGCAGCAGGCCCGCGACCGCGATCGTCACCCAGGAGACGGCCGACGCGCCCAGGACCGCGTCGCCGGGAGCAGCGCCTCCGGCCGGCCCACCGCCGATGACGCCGACCGTATCGAGCATGCCGGTCGGGCCTGCCCCCAGCGTGACGAGGGCCCACACCGCGACGACGTACGTCGCGGCGAGCAGCAGCGTCGCCACCCACCATGCCGCCTGCGCGCCGAGCGCCGTCGCCACCGTCCGCGCCCCCGCGGCGCGGCGAGGAGCGCCAGCCCGGCGAGGGTCGGCGGAACGGTCCCGACGGCACCCACCCACGCGTAGAGCGGGACGAGCGGGATGCCGGCGGCGAGGGGGACCCACGACCACGGCGTCGCCTTGAGGCGAAGGTCGTAGGCCAGCCCGACCCCGAGACCGGCAGCGGCGAGCAGCAGCGTCGCGGGCCCGCGGGTCGCCGAGAGGGCGAGCCCGAGGGCCGCCGACCCGACGACGAAGGTGACGGCGACGCGGGGCGCGATGATGCCCGCGGGTATGGGCTTCGTGGGACGCGAGACGCGGTCGCGGGCAACGTCGGCGACGTCGTTGGCCGCGCCGATCGACAGCTGGAGGGCAAGCATCGCGATCCCGAGCGTCGCGACGGCGATCCCCGAGCCACCCGCGATGAGAGCGAGCACCGCCGTGGCGACGGCGTCGAGGGTCGAAGGGAACGGGTGGACGAGCCGGATGACCCCGACCGCCCGGTCCCGGGGTCGCGCCCGGCGGCCGACCCCCCGGTCGGCCGGCTTCGTCAGCGCGGACCGCCGTCAGGCGTAGACGATCTCGTCGAAGCTCTCGGCGAGGTACTCGATGAGACGAGGACGGGCGTCCGGCGCCTCGCTTCGGAGCCCGGGGACCAGGCAGTGGAGCGTCGCCGCGGGGAGGACGAGGTGCCCCGAGGCATCGCGGCCGACGACGGCCGGCGGTCCCCCGCCAGCCGCGAAGACGCGCTCGAGCTCGCGCTCGTCGAGGCCGGTGGCGCGGACGAAGTCGGCGACCACCTTCACGACGCCACGGCGCACCGCGACGTCGCGCATGAGCTCGGCCGCCCACGCGTCGATCTGCTCGTCCGACTGCTCCTTGAGCCGTGCCCGATACTCGGTCGGGTCTGCGGCGAGGCCGGTCGCTCCCACCTGTCCTCCTGCCGTCGCTTCGTCGCCGCAGTATCTCAGAGTCTGGGTCCGGCCACCGACGTCCGATATAGAACGGATGGTCTGATCCCGGCTGCCCGGCCAGGCCGGCCGCGACCCCTCCGGCCACTCGTTGAAGAGCTCGGTGACGCGGCGCCAGAACCGGCCCGGCGGCGGCTTGTCGGGGAAGCCCGCGACGAGCGCGCGGAGATCGGACGCACAGCGCGCAGTGAGCGCATCGACGTTCGCACGCGTCGGCCTCCCGGCGACCGGGATCGGCTCCCCCACCCTGATCCGGACCGTCCGGCCGAAAGCGAGCCAGCCGGTGCCGTTCACCGCGATCGGGACGAGCGACACCCCCGACCGGAGCGCGAAGAACGCGGGGCCGTCACTCAGCGGCAGGAGACTCCCCTCCCCGACGTGGATCCGGCCCTCTCCGGCGATGAGCAGCACGTGGCCGCGTGCGAGGACCCGACCGACGCGACGGGTCGACGCGATGAGGTCGTCCTTGTCGGGACGGTACGGGACCGCCCAGCCGACCCAGCTCATGAGGCGGTTCCGCCGGCCGACGGACATGTCGGCTTCCCTGGGGCCGAAGAACGAGACGCGGGGCCGGCCCGGGAGGGCGGCGATGAGGACGAACGGGTCGAACCAGCTCTGGTGGCTGAAGCACACGACCGCGGGGACGGCAGGGTACCGGTCGAGGCCTTCGACGCGGAGGCGGAGCGTGGTCCGGACAAGAACGGACATGACCACGCGTGCCAGGGAGGCGCGCCACGCGGGCCGGTCGAGCATCGCCTCCACCTCGGCCTCGCGATGGGAGACCGCGGGCGATGCGTCGCCGTGGGCACTCACGCTCACGTCACCCACGGCTTCCGAGCTCGTCCGATGGCGCACGACGGTGCCCGAGACGGTCCGGATCGACGAGGTCGAGGCGCTCGACGACATGGTCGGCCTCGGCCCTCGCGGTCTCGGAGTCCGGCGCGTTCGGGTTGGGCACGAGGACGACGACCATCCCCGCGGCACGGCCGGCACGGACGCCGAAGAGCGAGTCCTCGACAACGAGGCAGCGCTCCGGCGCGACGCCGAGGCGACGAGCGGCCTCGAGGAAGACATCTGGCTGTGGCTTCCCGCGCTCGACCTCGTCGGCGGAGATGACGGCCCGGAAGACATCCGCGAGCCCCGTCGCGTCGAGGACCGCGGCGATCACCTCCGGGTGAGCGCCCGACGCGAGGGCGGAGGGGTAGCGGCCCGCGAGAGCGCGAACGGCATCCACGGCTCCGTCGATGCTGGGCGGCCCATCGCTCCGCAGCCGGCCGACCACCGCGTCCACGATCGCTCGCTGGATCTCGTCCTCGGGCATCTCGGTGCCGAGG
>JBAWVU010000031.1:0-13422 GCA_037147135.1 Chloroflexota bacterium | reverse complement strand
AGGCACGGCCATTCGTCAACCTGCGCGATCCCGCCCGCCGCCTCGGGCCTGACGGGAAGCCCGTCGTGAGCCGCCGCGCTTCCGTCTGGGCGGACGTCCCCGACGAGAAGTGGGACGACTGGCGCTGGCAGATGTCGAACCGCGTCAACTCGCTCGCGGAGCTCGAGCGCGTCCTCCACCTGACCGACGACGAGCGCGAGGGGCTCTCGGCCCCGGACAAGTTCCGCGTCGACATCACGCCGTACTTCGCGAGCCTCATCGACCCGGACGACCCGAGCGACCCGATCCGCCTCCAGGTCATCCCCAAGGGCGAGGAGCTGCGGGCGTTCACCGGGATGATGGAGGACTCGCTCGCCGAAGACCGCCACAGCCCCGTGCCCGGCCTCGTCCATCGCTATCCCGACCGCGTCCTCATGCTCGTGACGACGCAGTGCGCGAGCTACTGCCGGTACTGCACGCGAAGCCGGATCGTCGGCGACGCCGCGCAGAACTTCAACCGGAAGGAGCACGAGGCCCAGCTCGACTACATCCGCCGGACGCCCCAGATCCGCGACGTGCTCATCTCCGGCGGCGACGGGCTCACCCTCGCGCCCAAGCTCCTCGAGACCGTCATGCGCGGGCTCCGGGAGATCCCGCACGTGGAGATCATCCGGATCGGGAGCCGCGTCCCCGTCTTCATGCCGCAGCGCATCGACGACGAGCTCTGCGAGATGCTCCAGGAGTACCACCCGGTCTGGATGAACCTCCACTTCAACCACCCGAACGAGGTGACGCCGGAGGCCGCCCGGGCGGTCGACAGGCTCACCCGGGCGGGGGTCCCCGTCGGCAACCAGACGGTGCTCCTCGCGGGCGTGAACGACTGCGTTCACCTCCAGCGCGACCTCGTGCAGCGCCTCGTGGAGATCCGAGTGCGGCCGTACTACATCTACCAGTGCGACCTCGTGGAGGGCGCCGGCCACTTCAGGACCCCGGTCGGCAAGGGGATCGAGATCATGGAGGGACTGCGCGGACACACGTCCGGCTACGCCGTCCCCATGTACATCGTCGACGCGCCCGGCGGCGGCGGGAAGATCCCGGTCATGCCGACCTACCTCATCAGCTACTCCGACCACAAGGTCGTGCTCCGCAACTACGAGGGCTACATCACGACATACGAGGAGCCGACCACGTACCGGCCGCACGACTCCGCGGCGTGCGGCTACTGCCGGAGCCCGCGCCCGGAGGCCGGACAGGAGGGTGTCACGGCGCTCCTCGATGGGAAGCGGATGTGGATCGAGCCGGCCGGCTTCGTCGAGACGCACGAGCGCGGCAACGTCGAGGCGCACCGGCTGCAGGACCCGTCGAAGTGGGTCCCCTACGGCGTGGGCGCGATCGAGGGGACGGCCGGCGAGCCGCTCCCCCTCCTCGAGGCGGTCGGCGATGGCGACCGGCCCGACTATGGTCCCGGCGAGGAGCCACGACCGGCCGACGGGATGCCCACCGGCTCGGCGCACGGGGAGCTGCTGTAGGAAGCTCTCAGCGCGTGGGGTCCTCGCCGTACAGGTCCCGCTCGGCGGCCCCCGTGTCGCGGTAGTCGCCGAAGGGCGAGTCCATCTTGTGGGGCGGCTCGTAGCCCTCCGCGCCGAGCGCGGCGGCAAGGCGGCCGAGCAGCGCCCGCTCACCGTCGCTCACCTTCGCCGAGGAGCCCGGCTCGCCCGCCGCGGTCGCCACGCCTTCGCCGACGTCCATGACGAGCGATCGGTAGGCCTCCGCCTCGCCGGGCGTCGCGACCGCGGCGAGGATCACGCGGGCGCGGTCGGCGTCGGCGAGGGTGGCGTCGAGGAAGGCCGCGCCGTCGGCACGTGGGTCGGCAGAGAAGGCTGGTGGGCCATCGGACGCATGGGCCGCCTGCAGGTCGGCGATCAGCTCGACGCTCGCGAGACGCCCGAGCGACCGCTCCTGCGCCGCGCGGCCGGCCCGCTCCTCGAGGAAGCGGCCACCGGGCCCACTGGGCCCCGCGATCCGCATCGCCTCCGCGACTTCGGGGACCAGGCGCCGGAGGACCGCCCAGTCGTCCGGCGCGTACGCGGCGCGCGTGGTCATCGGCGCGTCCTCGTCACTCGTGGTCTCGTCACTCGTAGTTCTGGTTGCGCGACGCCTTCTGCGCGAACAGCGCCTGGCTGGTCGCGTCGGCGTCCGTCGGCGGCTCGTAGTCGGTCCGCCCGAACGCGTGGGCGATCCGGCGGAGCACGATAGCCTCGGCGGTGGCCACCTGCTGGTCCGATCCGCGCTCCTGGTGCGCGAGCGCGGCAGTCTCGGCGAGCTCGATGGCGACGTCCGCGTAGGCCTCGGCGTCTCGCGGGTCCGCCTTGGCCGCGATGAGCGCGGCGGCGGCCTTGCAGGCGTCGACGGACGCGTCGATGAACGGCCCGGCCTGGCCCTCCTCGAGCTTGACGCTCTCGACCGGCGCGTGGCCCTCGGCGCCGATGAGATCCTGCGCAAGGGCGGTATCCCCATGGCGCTCGAGGACGCCCTTCCACTCGCGCTTGAGCGCGCGGCTCTCCTTGAATCGCCCGAACCAGCCGCTCGGCGAGGCGGCGCGCACGGCTTCCTCGCCGGCCACGAGCCCCTTGCGGAGGATCTCCCATTCCTCGGCGGTGTAGTCGGCCTTCGTCGTCATGAGATGACTCCCTCGGTGGGGTGATCGGCGGACCAGAAGCGGTGAGCCATGAGCGGCCCTCCGGAAGCGGCGGGCACGGAAGCCGCCGACCGTCCGGTAAGAGGATAGCCCACGGCGACCGGCTGCCCAGCGGCGGCTACGGGCCCTGGACGAGCTCGATCGCCTTCTCCAGCTGCGCGTCCTTCGCCGCCGTGATCCCGTCGGCACCGAGCTTCTCGAACTCGCTCGGAACGACGATCCGCCCATCGGACGGCATGGCGACGACGACGTCCGGCGAGATCCCCTTCTTCCAGATCTCGTTGCCCTTGGGCGTGAGCCACTCGACGGTGCCCACGAGCAGCGCCGAGCCGTCGGAGAGGTCGAACTGGCTGAGGACCGTGCCCGTCCCGAACGTCGTCTCGCCGACGATCTTCGCGCGGCCGGCATCCTGGACCGCGCCGGAGACGATCTCGGCGGAGCTCGCGGTGCCGGCGTCGACGAGGACGACGAGCGGTGTCTCGGTCGCGATGCCGCCCGGCGTCACCGGGACCTCCGTCCTGTCGCCCTTGCCGTCCTGCGCGATGTAGACGACGCCGTCGCCGAGGAACTGGCTCGCGACCTGGACGGCGTCGTTGATGTACCCGCCCGGGTCATTCCGGAGGTCGAAGACGATCCGCTTCGCGCCCGCCGCCTGCGCGTCCTTGAGCGCCTGGATGACCTGGTCGCCGGCACCGGCGGAGAACTGCTCGAGGCGGACCACCGCCACGTCGGTCCCCGGGTACATCGCCCAGCTCACGGCGGGGATCGTGATGACCTCGCGAGTGATCGTGACGTCGAACGGGGCAGCCTGGTCCTTCCGCCCGAGCGTGAGCGTGACCTGCGTCCCTTCCGTGCCGCGGACCTCGCTCACGATGTCCCCGACGGTCTTGCCGGTCGTGTCCTGCCCGTCGACCGCGAGGATCCGGTCGCCCGCATGGACACCGCTGCGCTCCGCCGGCGCGCCGGGGATCACCGACTGGACCACGAGGTCCGCCCCGGTCCGCGTGAGCACCGCGCCCACTCCGGCGATCTTCCCCGACAGGTCCTGCTGCTGGCGAGCGAGCTCGGCGGGCGTGAGGAAGCGGGTGTGGTCGGTGTCACCGATCGCCTCGGTGAGCCCCTTGATCGCGCCGTAGGTGAGGGACTTGTCCTCGAGCGTCGAGGGGGCGACGTAGTTGCCCTTGAGGATGTCCCACGCCTCCCGGAAGAGCCCGAAGTCGGTCGGCTCCCCGGACGCGGTCGGGTGCGGCTCCACCAGCGCCGGGGATGCGTCGATGGTGCGGACGAGGGTCGCACCGAAGCCGGTCCCCCCGGCGAACGCGACCGAGCCGACGATGAGGGCGGTGACGAGAGCGACGACGAGGTAGCCGAGGACGCCGCCTGACCGGCGCGGAGCCGGCGACCACTGCGGGGGCTGCGCCCAGCCGGGCTGGCCGTATGCGGGCGGTGAGCCACCCCACGCCGGGCCGCCGGGCGGCGGGTACGAGCCGGGCGGCCGGTACGAGCCGGGCGGCGGGTACGAGCCGGGCGGCGGGTACGCGTCGGGCGGATACGCGCCTGCCGGATACGCGCCGGGCGGCGGGACGCCCCACGCAGGGCCATTCGGGGCCAGCGAGGCAAGATGGGGGTTCGTCGCGCCCCATGCGGGCGCGTCATCGGGTCGCGGTGTCGGTTCCACGGTGCTCCTCGGTGCCCCGGCGCTCGCGATGGGCGTCGCTGCCATGAGCAGGCGCAGTGTCGCCCGAAACGTCGATTCGTGCGCGGCGACCGCAAGGTCCGCACCTCGCGCGAGGTCCGCGCCTCCCGCGAGGTGCCGGTCGGGCTCAGCCGCCTCGGTCGACTCGGGTCACGCGGCTGCCCCACCCCGTCCGTGGCGCGCCATGATCTCGACCACGCGCACGGGATCGAGTCCGTGGGCCGTCACGCCGTTGGCGCCGGTCATCGTCCCGGCGCAGAGCAGCGCGTTGACGATCGCCTCCTCGGTGGCCTCCGCCGTTCCGACGAAGAGCCCGTCGATCCTGTCGTCGGGGACCATCCGCAGATCGATCGTGAGCGGCGACCGGCGGCCCACCGACGCGTCGGGGACGTGCCGGTTCCCGGTCGCGAAGGCAAGGAATATGTCGCCGCTCGAGTTGCGCCCGAAGCCCCCGGCGCGCGCGAGCCCCAGGCCGGCGCGCTGCGCGAGCCGCCGGCACTGGTGCGGGAGAAGCGGGGCGTCCGTCGCCACGACCACGATGATCGAACCCGCGCCGGGCGTCCCCGGGCCGGCCGCGTCGCCGCCGGGCGAGGTCCGCCGGTAGGGGCTGGGAACGTCCGCGACGGGGATGGCGGCGCCGACCGGGACGCCGTCGATCCGAAAGTCATGCCGGACGCCGTAGTTCGCCTGGACAAGGACGCCGACGGTCCAGCCGCCATCCTCCGCCGGGAGCACGCGGGAGGCGGTCCCGATCCCGCCCTTGAACTCGTGGCAGACCATGCCGGTCCCACCGCCCACCGCACCCTCCCGGACCGGGCCGGTCGCCGCCGCCGCAAGCGCCTCGTCCACGTGGGCCGCGGTGACGTGGAAGCCGTTGATGTCGTTGAGCATCCCGTCGTAGGTCTCGCCGACGACGGGAAGCGACCAGAAGTCGGTCCCCGGCGGGTGCGACCGCACGGCGTGGGCGATGAGCGCCTCGTGGACGGCCCCGACGCTGTGCGTGTTCGTGAGCGCGACCGGGCCGGCGAGGAGCCCGGTCTCGTCGATCCAGGCGGTCCCCGTCAGCTCGCCGTTGCCGTTGAGCCGATGCCAGCCGGCGAAGACCGGCTCGAGGAAGACGTCACCGTCATGCGGGACGATGACGGTGACGCCCGTGCGAACGGGTCCCTCCCCGACGACGAGCTGGCCCTCGCCGCGGACGATCGTCGCGTGGCCGACGCGGACCCCGGCGACGTCGGTGATCGCGTCGAGCGGGCCCGGGTCAAGACGTCCGATCCGGATGCCGTGGTCGCGGGCTCGCCGACCGACCGCGGTCATGCCGGCACCAGCGCGCCGTGGACGGCGGCGATGACGCTCCGCGATGCCTCGCGATCTCCCCACCGGTTGGCGAGGACGACGACCGCGAGGTCGGTCTCCGGATCGACGAAGATGCGCGTTCCGGTTGCACCGCCGTGCTCGACCGCCCGCTCCGAGCACGGGATGTCGCCCTCCCGGAACGGCTTGCCCCACCCGAAGGCGTAGGCCGGGTCGCGCGGCGGCTGCCGTCCATCGGGGCTCGGCTCGAGGATCCCCTGCGTCTGCTCCCGCCCCATGAGGTCGATGAACGCCGGGCCGAGGATCCGCGCGCCGTCGAGCGTCCCGCCTCGCAGGTAGGCCCGAGCGAAGCGTTCGAGGTCGGCCGCCGTGCTCCACAGGCCGCCCCCCGGCATCGCGATCGACGCGAGGTACTTCACCGCCGCGAGCCGCACGCGCGGGTCCCCCGTCTGGCCGGGCGCGCCGTCGACCGACACCCAGCGATCCACACCCGGCTCGAACGCGGAGAACGAGGTGTCGTCCATCCCGAGGGGCGCGAGGACGCGGCGCCGGAGCGACTCCTCGAACGCGACGCCGTCCATCCGGGCAAGGAGCTCGGCGAGCACGTAGAACGAGAGGCTGCAATAGGCGTAGCGCGAGCCCGGCCCAAACTCGAGCGGTGCGGTGAAGGCGAGCTCGACCAGGTCGGACCGCGTCGGCCGGTCGAGGAGATCCTCGCCCCAGCGGTCCGGGATCCCCGACGTGTGGGTGAGGACGTGCCAGGCCGTCACGTCCGCCCGGTCCTCCGCGAGTTCGGGGAGATACGTGCGGAGCGGCTCCGCGAGCGAGATCCGGCCTGCCTCCGCGAGCTGCATGACGGCGGTCGCCACGATCGGCTTGGTGATCGATGCGATCCAGAACCGGTCGTCGACCCGGGTCGGTCGATCGCCCGTGGCCCCGAACGGGGCGGCCCGGACCGTGCCGCCGGAGGTCGTCACCGCGAGGACGGCCGCGCCGACGCGGCCCTCTCCCACCCGCGCCCCGAGCGCGTCGAACGCGGGGTCGAGGCGGTACGGGTCGAGGCGGTATCCGGGCATCGCGTCCCCTCGTGGCGGAGCTCCCGGCACGCGAGTGCGCGCCGGGCCGGCCGCCATGGTGCCGTCGACCTGCGACGACCGTCCGATGCGATGATGCCCCGATGCGCGCGTCCCGTCTGCCCGTCCGCGCGGTCGCGGCCGCACCGTCGCCGCAGGACCCTCGGCCGCGGAACGCCGCAGGCGCGAGGACCCGCCAGCTCTCGCCCGCCGCGACGTGACTGGGGGTGTCGCAGGCGCTCTGCCCGTAGCCGCGGGCCGGGTCGGCGACCAGCCGCCCGGCGAATGCCCACGCGAGGCTGTCGGGGTCGATCTCACCGGTCATGGGCGAGTCGCTCCACGACGACGGTCGCCATCACCGTGTCGTCCGTCCAGGGCCAGGGGCCGGGCGGGAGCTCGCGGCGGTCGACGAGCGGCACGACCTCGTCGGCGTATCCGAAGGACTGCTCGCCGAATGCGTCGCCGACCGACAGCCCGTCGAAGGAGCCGAGCGCACGACGGAGGCGGTCTCCGGGATGGCTGTGGGCGCGACCGACGTTCGTGCCGTCATGGTGGGCCGGCCCGTCCCTGCTGCACCACGCCCTCCTGCCCGGAGTCGTGCGGCGCGGCGTGGGGAGCGGGCAGCGAACGCCATGGCGATCCCTACGGCACGGGCGCCATCTTGAACGCGATGTCGTCGACGAAGTCCGGCAGCGTGATCGTGACGCTCGTGCCTTCTCGGGCCGCGACCGCCGAGCTCGTGATCCGGGTGCCGGTGGCGGTGTCGTAGAAGTCCACCTGCCACCGGGCGGCCGTCCCGGGCACGGTGAGGGCGACGGTCTGCCCGGCGGCCACCGGCTGCACCGGCCAGTCGGGTGGCTCACACGCCGCATCGCGGAACCAGCCGATCGCGCGCGTCGCGCTGCCGAGAGCTGCCCCCACCAGCCCCGACGATGTCTGCGCCGCGAGTGGCGCGAACCCCGCGAAGTCGATGGAGCCGGCGAAGCGCGATGCCGCGAGCTCGGCGTTCGCGTACGTCCGGATGTACGGCATCCCAAGGTCGGGGGTGTAGAGGCCATAGGCGTCCTCGAACCAGAGTGCCCGCGCATCCATCGCTCCCGAGACGAGACCCGCCCAGATGGCGTGCCGCACACCCACGGCCGCCCGCGGCGCAGTCTCGAGTGTCGTGCCATCGGGCGCGGCTGCGTTCAGGCCGGATTCCCCGATGAGCACCGGCTTGCCCACCTCGGCGAGCTTCCCGCGCACGTCGGCGATGATCGTCGTGTCGAGCTGACCCGACGCCGGATAGGGGTGGACCTCGTTGAAGTCGAGCACGCTGCTCGCGAGCAATCCGGCCCAGTCGTTCGGACCAGCGAGAGAGGCCGTGACCGGGTGGTGGTTCGGGTCGGCCGCGCGGACGGCCGCGGCCGCCTGCTCGACGAACGCCGTCCCGGTCGACTCCGTCACGCCGGACGCGAGGTTGACCTCGGAGAAGACCTCCCAGGCGGCGATGTTCGTCCGGTCCCGCCAGCGGTGGACGAGGGCTTTCGCCCAGTCGAGCCACAGGACCTGGGTCCTCGACCCGGCGACGAAGAGGTCGCCCGGGGTGGCGGCAGGACCGCCGTTGGCCTGGTTGAGCGGGTTGCCCTTCCACTCGCCGCTCCAGCCGTAGTCGGGGGTGCCGTCGTTCCAGTCCGCCCAATCGGAGAACACGACGATCACGTAGATCCCGTCGGCGTTGGCCTCGTCGAAGACCTGCTCCCACTTCTGCGCCCACGTCTCGTCCACCGCGCCCGTGGGCGTGATGACGTTGGCATTCCCAAAGCCGAGCTCCAGCTGCACCCGCATGAGGCGGCTGCCGCCCGCCTTCGTCAGGCCGAGGATCGTGTTGAAGTCGGTCTGCCAGTACGCGGTGAGGTTGCGCTCGAACACGACCTGCCGGCGCCCGCCGATGCTGAAGTACGCGTCGCCATCACCCAGCGTCATGGGCGGCAGCGGGACGATGAAGCGACCACACAGCGATCCCACGCGGATGACGAGACCCGACCGGACGTATGCGCGTGCCTGCGCCGACTGCTTCGCGGTGAGCCGGACGCTCCGCGACACGGCTCCGGCGGATGACGCGCCCATGGCCGGAAGCGACAGCCACGCGCTGTTCCCGACCGGCGCGCACGTGCCGCGCTCCAGGGCGACCCGGTAGGTCTTCCGCGGCGCCAGCCCCGCGAGCCGGACGGCGATCGTGCCCGTCCCGGACGACGGCAGGGACAGCGACGCCGCACCGTTCGTGGCGAGCCACGCGGTCCACGACGTGGCCTTCGACGCGCCGGCGGCCGGCGGCGCGCCGATGATCGAGAGGATCAACGCCGCCGCGAGCGGCAGGGCGAGACGGTTCACGACCAGTGCCTTTCCGGGACGCGCACTCCACGGATGCCCCACAGGCGGTGCATGGCAGGCTGTCGTTCGTGGCGAGGCCGGCCACCGCCGACTCGACCCCGTAGATGACCGGCAGGTGATCCGCGAGGACCATCATGCGCCGCCGCGGCCCCGCTCCGCGCGTCCGGACGGGACCTCCGGCACGCGCGGAGACGGCGCGCCGCGGAGTAGCCTATGGGCATGACTGCGCACGCTTGGATCGACGGCCGCATCGAGTCTGCCGACGCACCCCTCCTCCGTGTGACCGACCGGGGGTTCCAGCTCGGCGATGGGATCTTCGAGACGATGCGGGCGCGCCGCGGCGTGCCGATCGAGCTCGACGAGCACCTGGAGCGTCTCCGCGAGAGCGCCGTCCCGCTCGGGATCCAGCTCCCCGAGGAAGACGGGCCGCTCATCGGTGCCATCGCCGCGATCCTGCGGGCCGAGGGCCTCGCCGGGGACGGGTCTGGCAACCACGCGCCGGGAGACGCCGCCCTGCGGATCACCGTGAGCCGCGGCGCGATCCCCGGTCGCGGGCTCTCGCCGACCGCGGCCGCGGCGGGGAAGCCGGCGAGCCCGACGATCGTCGTCCAGGCGTGGCCGTACGCTCCACCCTCCGCGACGGTGGTGGAACGGGGCCTGTCGGTCGTCACCTCGTCGGTCCGCCGAGACCCGGGCTCGCCGCTCGCCGGCGTGAAGACGACCTCGCGCGCGGAGTCGGTGTACGCCCGCCTCGAGGCGGAGCGCGCCGGCGCTGACGATGCGATCGTCCTCACCACGCACGGCGAGGTGGGCGAGGCGACGAGCGCCAACCTCTTCATCGTGCGCGGGCGCCGGCTCGTCACCCCGCCGCTCGACGCCGGGTGCCTCGCCGGGACGACGCGCGGTTGGCTCCTCGCGCACGCGGCGATCTACGACTTCGTCGCGGAGGAGGCGTCGCTGCGGCCGTCCGACCTCGTGAAGGCCGATGAGATCCTCCTCTCGAGCAGCGTCGCCGGCGTGCTCGCCGTCACCCGACTCGACGGTCTGCCGGTCGGACGAGGGACGGCGGGGCCCACGACGCTTCTCCTCCGCCGGATGCGCGAGGAGTGGATCGATCGGGTCTCGCTCGCGCGAAGCTGACTTCCGCGTCGCGGCCCGCCCATACGCTCGGTGCGTGACCCGCGACCGGCTCGTCGAGGAGACCAGGGGCCTCAGCGCAGAAGGCGAGCGCCTCCAGGCGAGCCCGTCGCTGGCGGCGCTGCGGACCTGGCTCCGGCTGTCGGACGTGCCACGCGCGCCGCGCGCGCAGAAGATGCAGCGCTGACGGGCGCCTTCAGATCGCGGGCACGATCGGCCGGACGAAGATGGCCCGATCGACCCCCGCCGCGTCGTAGTCGGCGAAGGCCGGCACCCCCCAGATGAGCTTCGCACCGGACCGCTCCGCCTCGAAGCCCAGGGACCGGTAGAAGAGGACGGCGGTCCGGTCCTCGGGCGGGAAGGCGACGACCGCGCGGAGCGCGCCGCGGATCGCCACGTCGGCGAGCCACGCACCGTGGATCGCGGTCCCGATCCGCCGCCGGCGCAGCCCCGGGTCGGTCGCCGCGAGGTGGACGACCGCCTCGCCGGGGAGGTCGGGGCTCATGAACCCGACGAGGAACGCGGCGATCCGACCGTCCTCCGTCTCCGCGATCCACGACGTCGACGCGAAGTGGACGAACCACGCGCGACCGAGGAGCGGCTTCGGGCGGCGCCCGTCGAACCACCCGTCGACGTCGTCGATGAGCCGGCGATGGTCTTCCTCGGCCGGGTGCCGGAACCCGAGCCGCGGCAGCTCGCCGGGAGCGAGCGGCCGGTTCATCGCGACCCCGGGGTGGCGGGCCGCTCGACGGCGGGCGGCTTGGTGGCGAGCGGCTCGAGGGCCGGATCTTCCATCATCAGCGAGATGGTAGCCCGCGCGGTCCGCCGGTGAGAGCGGCACCCTGCGAGTGCCGGGGAACGTGGCGCGAGCCCCTGCGGGACGGTAGACTCGCTCTCCGTGAGCCACCCCGCGCTCGGTGCGATGCCCCCGGACATGACCGCCGGCTTTCCCGTGGCTGCCGCCCGCCTCCTCGCGGACCGCGACCGGATCGGCGCGCGCGCGCTGGAGGGCGCCCTGGCGGACACGAAGGGGATGCGCGAGCGGTACGACGACCTCGGGCTCCGGCACCTGCTCCGCGACACGGAGATCTACGTCGAGCGCCTGGCGAAGTCGGTCTCGTCGGGCGACGCGATCTGGACGCGCGAGTGGGCGGACTGGGTCTCGCCGGTCTACCGGCGGCGGGGCGTCCCGATGGACGACCTCATCGCCCTCTCCGAAGGGCTCCGCGGCGCGGCGGGCGCGCAGCTCTCCCCCGAGGAGCGGGCGCCGATGGACGCCGCGATCGATGCCGCGGTCAAGGTCTTCCGCTTCTACCGCCGGATCTCGGGCGACGCGCGCACGAGGAACCGGATCCTCGCGGCGCTCTACAAGGGCGCGTGACGTGACGATCAAGTGGGTGGCCTCGGACCCGCTCGTGATGAACGGCGAGCCGTTCTGCTACGGGAGCCGCGTCACCGTCCGGGAGCTGCTCGAGATGCGGCGCGCCGGCCTCACGCTCGTCGAGATCCTCACCGAGCACCCCGAGCTGCGGCGGATGGGGATCGCCTCGGCCTATGCCTTCGCCGCCGGGCATCCCGAGCGATACGCCGCGTTCCTCGAGGCGGACGGCTCGCTCGCCGGACCCGGGTACTCGGAGGACGAGGCTGCGGGTCTGCCGGATCGGCTCCGCATCCCCGGCGTCGTCGTTAAGCCCGGGGTCGCCGCGTAGTCCCGATCGGCGCGGCCGCGCTCGCCCCCCTCACGGCCGGGGCCCGCATATCCGACCGGCCCACTCGGGTATCTCCCGGGTAAGTGATACGCTGTGCCGCACCCATCCGCAGCGGGACAGAACGAGACGATGACCGACTCCACGACCTCCGCCGACGCCCCCGCCGACGCCTCCGCTGCGGCCTTCGATCCCGAACGCCGGGCGAAGGAGCTCGCGGTCCTCGATGCACTCCGGACGGTGGTCGACCCCGAGATCGGCATGGACGTCGTCGAGCTGGGGCTCATCAGGCAGATCGTGCTCGGGGAGGACGAGTCGGAGATCAGGATGATCCTCACGACGCCGTTCTGCCCATACGCGGGATCGATGATCGCCCAGGTCCGCGAGGCGGCCGAGGTCGCGCTCGACCATCCCGTGAAGGTGACGCTCCTCGCCGAGCGCTGGGACCCGCGGGACGCGGGTCTCATGTGGTGAGCGGCGAACCCGACCGCACGCCGGCGGGCTGGGCCGCGAGGCCCCCGGCCGACCCCGACCCTCTCGCCGGATCGGCCGTGACGACCCGCCGCGGCGACGACGGCTCCACCGGCCTTCTCCACGGCGGTGGCCGCATCGCGAAGGACGACCCGCGCGCGGAGGCGTACGGCACGGTGGACGAGGCGGTCGCCGCTCTCGGCCTTGCCCGGGCCGAGCTCGTCGCGAAGTCCGACGGCGGCCCGCTGCCGCCCGCGCTCGCCGGCATGGGCGCCCTGATCCTCCGCATCCAGCGCGAGCTCTTCGTCGTCGCCGCGGAGCTGGCCGCGAACCCCGACGCCTGGGACCGGCTCCGGGACGGCGAGACACGCACCTCGATCGAGATGGTCGATGGGCTCGAGGCGGTCCTCGCCGACCTCGAAGCGTCGATCAAGATGCCGCGGGAGTTCGTCGTGCCGGGCGAGACGCGCCTCTCGGCCGCCCTCGAGGTCGCGCGCACGATCCTCCGCCGTGCGGAGCGCCGCGCCGTCGCCCTCGACCGCGCGGGCCTCGTCCCCGGGGAGTACCTGCTCCCGTACCTCAACCGGCTCTCGGACCTCGTCTGGGTCCTCGCCCGCGCCGCCGAGCAGGGCGAGCTCCGGCACGCGACGCCGTCCCGGGAGCGCTGACCTCCGCACGCTGCCCCTCGCAGCATGGCACGGGCACGCACGCCGCCGGCCCCGCCGTCGCCTCACTACGGCAGGTCGCTCACCTCGTAGACCTGCTCGAGCACATACGCACCGTCCGTCGTCGGGTTCGTGAGGCTCGGCTGGGCGCTGTCCATGACGAAGTACGGGTGGAGCCGGACCTGGACGAGCCGCGTCCCGTAGAACGTCGTCTCGTAGATGACCCCCTCCTGCGTCTGCCGGCTCCAGTCCTGACCGAAGAGGAAGTTCCCGTGGCTCGTGACGGCGACTCGCCACCCCTTCTCGGGGT
>JBAWVU010000030.1:0-13510 GCA_037147135.1 Chloroflexota bacterium | reverse complement strand
CTCCTCGTCGTGTCCCTGCTCGGCGCGCCGATCGGCCTCGGGATGCTCTTCGTCCTGTTGCCCGCGCTCGCATTCCTCGCCTGGATCGTCGCGGCGATCTGGGTAGGCGACTGGCTCGTGGCCCGCATGCGCGGCGGCGCACAGCCGGAGCGTCCATACCTCGCCGCGGTCGTCGGCGTCATCGTCCTCGCGGTCGTCGGCGTGCTCCCGTTCGTGACCGCGATCGCCACGCTCTTCGGCTTCGGGGGGCTGCTCCTGGCGGCGTGGCAGACGTTCCGGCCCGAGACTCCGCCGCTCGGCGAGGCGGGCGAGCTCGGCTCGCCGCACCCGGCCCCGAGCGCGAGTTGAATCGGCTTCCGGCGGGCGCGCCCCTCGCGAGACGGCGCGTCCACCGCCGGCCGGGATGGTAGGGTCGGCGCGATGAGCGGCAGCGCGGGCAGCCCGGATCCGGCCACCGTGCCGGCGCGCAGGCCGAGCCTGGTCCGCGCGTTCCTCCGGTCGCCGATCGACCCCGCGACGTGGCGGGCGACGCTGGCGGTCCTGCTGGGGCTCGGGATCGCCGTCGCGGCGATCGCCGCCCTGAGCGCATGCTTCTCGGCGGGTGGCTCGCTGCTCATCTGGCTCGTGGGCATCCCGATCATCGGGCTGGGCATCGAGCTGTCCCGCGTCTTCGCACGGGTCGAGCGCTGGCGGATGACGATGGTCGACCGGCGCCCGCTGGTGCCGCACCCCTATCGCCCGTACGACGGGCTCCCGCGCACTCCGTACGGTGCGTGGCTCCGCGGATGGGGCGAGACCCAGTTCCTCGACGCGGACCGCTGGCGCGACGTCGTCTACGCCCTCGTGCTGTTCCCGCTCGCGATCCTCGAGTTCACGGTCGTCGTCGGCCTGTGGGTCGCTGCCGTCGTTCTCGTGGTGGTGCCCCTGCTGGTCGCGGGCCGGGCGTCGTCCGGCTTCCACCTGATCGTCGACGGGAACCAGGTCGACGCGACCGGGCTGGTCGTCGTCGGCGCGATCGTCGCCCTGCTCGTCGGGCTCGTCCTCGTGCCGGTGGCAGCCTCCGTCTCGCGGGGCGTGATGATCCTGCACCGCGCGGTCGTACAGGGGTTGCTGTGCGTCGATCCCGCCGTGGCGCTGCGCCGGGACGTGGAACGGCTGCGGGGAAGCCGGTCGGCCGCCCTGGAGCTGGAGGCAGACGAGCTCCGGCGCATCGAGCGCGACCTGCACGACGGGGCGCAGCAGCGGCTCGTCATGCTGTCGATCGACCTGGGCCTCGCCGAGGAGCGGATCGACACGGATCCCGCGGCCGCCAGATCGCTCGTGGCCGACGCTCGCGAACAGGCGCGCCTGGCGCTCGCCGAGTTGCGAGATCTCGTCCGCGGCACCGCGCCGTCGATCCTCCTCGACCGTGGGCTCGAGGCGGCCCTCGCGGCCGTGGCGGGCGGCTGCCCCGTGCCGACCGTCCTCGACAGCACGCTCGGCCCGGGCGAGCGGCTCCCGCCGGCCGTGGAGCGGGCAGCCTACTTCGTCGTCGCCGAATCGCTCGCGAACGTCGCGAAGCACAGCGGGGCGACTCGCTGCGACGTCTGCTTGCGCCGGGACGCTGCGCAGCTCATCGTGGAGATCCGCGATGACGGCGCAGGCGGCGCGACGGTCCTGCCCGGAGGCGGTCTCGCCGGCCTCCGCGATCGGGCCGAAGCGCTCGACGGGACGGTGGCCGTCTCGAGCCCGCCCGGCGGACCGACCGCCGTGCGCGTGGGGCTGCCGCTCGATCCCGGCTGGCGATCGCCGGCGCCGTGACCGGCGATCAACCCTCGCGGAAGAGCCGCGCGAAGCCCGGGTACGGGCGGAGCGGGACCAGATCGAAGTCGATGAGCCCGGCCGCCACGAGCGGCAGGCCGTCGATGGCCGCGCGGGCAGCGGCGACGTCCGGGACCTCGAAGACGAGGACCCCGTTGGGCCGGTCGGCCCGGAAGTAGACCTCGCGCAGGACGTCGGCCTGGTAGAGCTCCCAGACCACCCGGGCCTCCGCCGCGCGCAGCTCCCCGAACCGCGGGTCGTCCTGCGCGACGAGATCGCGCCCGAGCGCCAGCACCCTCATCAGTACCTCCCGTGCGCTCCCGGTGGATGGCAGGCGAGTGCCTGCCGCCGACGCCGGTGCCCGCCACGGACCGGGACCTGGACGGTCCTGCGTGGGGCGGACGCCCGTCATCGTATCGGCCGGAGACGTGCTCGACGCAGGGATGGGTCCACGGGTGCCCGCGCCACGTGCCGGATCGGCGAGCCGGACCGGACGCTCTTCACCCTCGCCTCGGCCGACGGGATCGCGGGCACCTCTCGGGTGCTCGGCGGCTCGGACGTGCGGTCGATGGCTCGGTGCATCTCGCCCGAGGCCGTATCATCGGTCTGACCCGAGGGCGAGTCGGGCGTAGCTGGATCCTGGCTGCACACAAGCCTGGCAGGTGAGATCGATCCGACCGCTCCGAGACCGACCGCTCAGCGCTCGCGGGCAGGCGTTGGCGCAAGGCACGCTCGCGGACCCCATCCTCGCGGAGCTCTTCAGTGTCGAGCGGCTGGAGCAGCACGCGCAGACCCTGGCCGCCGCGCAGACGGTCACCGACGTGCCGCACCGGGGACACGCGGTCGCGCCCCGCATCACCGACAACGGCCGGGTCCTGCTGGCGTCCTACCGCGTCCTCGCCCGTGCCATCAAGGACGAGCGCTCGATCACGCCGGCGGCCGAGTGGCTCGTGGACAACTTCCCGATCGTCGACGAGCAGCTCCGGGAGATCCGCGACGACCTGCCCCCGGACTACTACCGCGAGCTGCCCAAGCTCGCCGACGGCCACCTCGCCGGATACCCGCGAGTGCTCGGTCTCGCCTGGGCCTACATCGCCCACACGGACAGCCGCGTCGACCCGGAGAGCCTGCGGCGGATGGTGGTCGCGTACCAGCGCGTCGAGCCCCTCACGCTCGGCGAGCTGTGGGCGATCGCGATCACCCTGCGGATCCTCCTGGTGGAGAACCTCCGCCGTCTCGCCGAGGAGATCGTCGCGAGCCGGGCCGCTCGACAGAAGGCGGACGAGATCGCGGACGGCCTCCTCGGCCTCGGCACGGCGAGCCCCGAGGCCGCCGCGGCATCCCTTCGGCGGCTCCCGCACACGGCGCTCTCGACCGCGGCCCGCGTCCAGCTCTTCCAGCGTCTCCGCGACCAGGACCCTGCGGTGACCCCTGCCCTCCGCTGGCTGGACGAGCTCCTCGCGTCCCAGGGGACCACCACGGAGGAGACGGTCCGCGCCGAGCACCAGCGCCAGGCTGCGATGAACGTGACGGTCCGGAACGTGATCACGAGCATGCGCCTCATCTCCTGGCTCGACTGGGCCGGGTTCGTGGAGAGCGTCAGCCTGGTCGACGAGGTCCTTCGCGCGCAGAGCGCGTTCGGGGAGATGGACTTCGCGACGCGAGACCGCTACCGGCACGCGATCGAGGAGCTGGCACGGGGCTCGGGCCTGACCGAGGTCGAGGTCGCCCGGCGCGCCGCGGAGACGGCCGCCGCTGCACCGTCCGATGACGTCGCGGGATCGCCGATCGGTGGCCGACGCCAGGACCCGGGCTACTACCTGATCGCAGGGGGCCGGTACGCATTCGAGCGGGCCCTTGGTTTCCGGGTGCGGGCGGCGGGCCGGCTGCGGCGTGCGTATGTCCGGTCCGCCGTGCGCGGCTACCTCGGGACCCTCGCGCTGGTCACCGCGCTCTTCGTCGCGGTGCCGATCGCGCTGTCCTGGGATGGAGGCGCCGCGGGCGCCGCGATAGTCGTGGTCTCGCTCCTCGCGCTGGCCCCGGCCTTCGACCTCGCGGTCGCCCTCGTCAACCGGGGTGTCGCCGCGGTGATGGGCCCGAGACCGCTCCCCCGACTCGACCTCGACGATGGCGTCCCCACACGCCTCCGGACGCTCGTCGTCGTGCCGATGCTCCTTACGAGCGAGGCCGATGTCGAGGCGCAGGTCGCCGGACTGGAGGTTCACTACCTCGGGAACAGGGAGGGCGACCTCCGGTTCGCGCTGCTGTCGGACTGGCTGGATGCGCCCACGGAGGAGGTCGCCGGCGACGACGACCTCCTCTCGGCCGCCGCCGCGGCGATCGACCGGCTGAACGAGCGCCACGGCGAAGCTCCCGGGGGAGGCGCACGGTTCCTCCTCTTCCACCGGCGGCGGAGCTGGAACCCGGCGCAGGGCTGCTGGATGGGCTGGGAGCGCAAGCGCGGCAAGCTGCTCGAGCTGAATGCGCTCCTTCGTGGATCGGCCACGACCGGGTTCCTCACGACCGGGCGGGCCGCATCGACCCCTCCGATGGACGTCCGGTACGTCGTCACGCTCGACGCCGACACGCGGCTGCCCCGGGGCGCGGTCGGCCGCCTCGTCGGGACGATCGCCCATCCGCTCAACCAGCCCGTCTTCGATCCCCGGACGGGCCGGGTGACCCACGGTTACGGCGTGCTCCAGCCGCGGATCACCTCGACGCTCCCGGCCGAGCACGAGGGATCGGTCTTCCAGCGAGTCTTCTCCGGATCGGCGGGGATCGATCCATATGCGTCCGCGGTCTCCGACGTCTACCAGGACCTGTTCCGGGAGGGCAGCTTCACCGGCAAGGGGATCTACGACCTCGCGGCGTTCGACGCCGCGATGGCCGACCGGGTGCCCGAGAACACGCTCCTCAGCCACGACCTGTTCGAGGGCGTGTACGCCCGGGCCGGGCTCGTGACCGACGTCGAGCTCTTCGACGAGTACCCCTCGAACTACCTGGTGTCGGCGGCGCGCCAGCACCGCTGGGCACGGGGAGACTGGCAGCTCCTGCCGTGGATCCTCGGCCGGGCCCGCGACGCCACTGGCGGGCGGACGCGGGGCTCCGTCCCGGGGCTCGGCCGCTGGAAGATGATGGACAACCTGCGCCGGACGCTGACCGCCCCCCTGGCGCTCGCCACGCTCATCGCGGCCTGGACGCTTCCTCCCGTCCCGGCCGGCACCTGGACCGGATTCATCCTCGCGACGATGGTCATCCCCGCGGCGGTGCCCGCCCTCGCGGGGCTGCTGCCGCGACGGCACGGGATCTCTCGGCGAAGCCACCTGGGCGCCGCGGGCGCGGACATCGCGCTCGCCGCGGCCCAGGTGGGCATGGCCATCGCATTCCTCGCGCACCAGGCGTGGCAGATGGTCGATGCGATCGCCCGGACCGTGACCCGGCTCTACGTCACCCGACGGAGCCTCCTCGAATGGACGACCGCCGCACAGGCGACGGCGGGAGGCGACCTCAGCCTCGCCGGGTTCTACCGGCAGATGGCGGGCAGCGTCGCCGTCGCGGCGGTGATCGCCGTCCTCGTCTTCGTCGCGAAGCCGAGCGCAGGATCGATCGCCGCGCCGTTCATCGCCCTGTGGCTGCTCGCGCCCGCCATCGCCCGATGGGTCAGCCTGCCGCGGGCCGAATCCGCCGCCGAGCAGCTGTCGGCGGCCGACGTCGGGGCGCTCCGCCTGACCGCCCGTCGGACGTGGCGGTTCTTCGAGGCCTTCGTCGGTCCCGAGGACCACTGGCTGCCGCCCGACAACTTCCAGGACGATCCGTCGCCGGTCATCGCGCACCGCACTTCACCGACCAACATCGGGCTGTACCTGCTGGCTACCGTGACGGCTCGCGACTTCGGGTGGATCGGCACCCTCGAGATGGTGGAGCGCCTGGAGGCGACGCTCGTGACCATCCGTCGTCTCGAGCGGTTCCGTGGACACCTCTACAACTGGTACGACACGCGGGACCTCCACGCGCTCGAGCCCGTGTACGTGTCCTCGGTCGACAGCGGCAACCTGGCCGGCCACCTGCTCGCGCTGTCGAACGCCTGTCGCCAGATGATCGACCAGCCGCTCCCCGTCGCGGCCGCGCTCGTCGGGATCGCCGACGGGATCGCCCTGACCCGGGAGGCCGCCGGCGCGGTCGGCGACGAGCGGCGGAGCCAGACGCTCACCCGACGTCACCTCGACGAAGCCGTCGAACTGCCCGCCGAGGCCACGGCCGTCGTCCCGGAGACGCCCGGGGCGTGGGCGATCCGCCTCGGCGACCTGTCCTCCTCCACGCGGACGCTGTCGGACGTCGCTTCGGCGTTCACCGCCGAGCGCGGCGAAGGCGCCGAGAGCGAGCTCGTGACGTGGGCGGAGGCGGCTCGCCGCGCCGCGAGCAGCCATGCCCGGGATCTCGCACTCATCGCGAACGCCCCGCAGGACTCGCCATTCCCGACGATCGCCGAGCTGGCGGATCCTCCGGTCCGTGAGCCCGGCGGCGGCGCGGATGCCTCGGCGGCGCTCGTCCGTCGGCTCGAGGCGATCGCCGCCGAGGCCCACCAGCTGTTCCAGGAGACCGACTTCAGCTTCCTGTTCGACCCGACTCGCAAGCTGCTCTCGATCGGGTTCCAGGTCCGGGACGGCCGGTTGGATCCCAGCTACTACGACCTCCTCGCCTCCGAGGCGCGCCTCGCGAGCTTCCTCGCGATCGCCAAGGGAGATGTCGCCCCGGACCACTGGTTCCGGCTCGGCCGCACGCTCACGCCGGTCGGTCGCGGCTCCGCGCTCATCTCGTGGTCCGGGTCCATGTTCGAGTACCTCATGCCGGCGCTCGTCATGCGCTCTCCCGCGCGGAGCCTGCTCGACCAGACGTACCGGCTGGTCGTTGCCCGCCAGATGTCCTACGCCGCCGAGCTCGGCGTGCCCTGGGGCATCTCCGAATCGGCGTTCAACGCGCGCGATCTCGAGCAGACGTACCAGTACTCGAGCTTCGGGGTGCCCGGCCTCGGCCTGAAACGGGGTCTCAGCGAGGACGTGGTCGTTGCACCGTACGCGACGGCCCTCGGAGCGATGGTCCACCCCGAGGCGGCGGTCCGCAACTTCGCTCGACTGGCCGGCGCCGGAGCGCGCGGGCGGTACGGCTTCCGCGAGGCGCTCGACTACACGGCGCGCCGACTCCCCGAGGGGGCGTCGGTCGCGCTCGTGAAGTGCTACATGGCCCACCACCAGGGGATGGCCCTGGTGGCTCTCGGCAACGTCCTGCACGACGGGGCGATGCCGGTCCGCTTCCATGCCGATCCGATCGTGGAGGCGACCGAGCTGCTGCTCCAGGAGCGCATGCCGCGCGACGTGCTCGTGGCCCGGCCACGGGCCGAGGAGGTGAAGAGCACCGCCGACGTGCGCGACCTCGTGCCGCCGGTGCCCCGCCGGTTCGACTCGCCCCACGATCCGATACCACGGACCCACCTCCTGTCCAACGGGCGATACGCGGTCATGGTGACGGCCGCCGGGTCCGGGTACAGCCGCTGGCGCGACATGGCGGTGACCCGGTGGCGCGAGGATGTGACCCGGGACTCGTGGGGCTCGTACCTCTTCCTGCGCGACATGGGCACGGGCGCCGTGTGGTCGGCGGGCCACCAACCCAGCGGCACGGAGGCCGACACCTACGAGGTCGAGTACGCGGAAGACCACGCCGAGTTCTCCCGTCGCGACGGTTCGATCGCGACCGGGATGACCATCGTCGTCTCGGCGGAGCACGACGCGGAGATCCGCCGGGTCACGCTGACCAACCTCGGGTCGCGCGCTCGCGAGATCGAGCTCACCTCGTACGCGGAGATCGTCCTCGCGCCGCAGGCAGCCGACGTCGCCCACCCCGCCTTCCAGAACCTGTTCGTGCAGACCGAGTTCGTCCCGGAGATCGGCGCCCTCCTCGCGACCCGCCGTCCACGGTCGAGTGAAGAGCCGACGATCTGGGCTGCACATGTCGCGGCGATCGAGGAGGAGTCGGGCGGGGTCATCCAGTACGAGACGGATCGCGCCCGATTCATCGGTCGGGGCCGGGTGATCCGCTCGCCGGTGTCCGTCATCGATGGACGCCCGCTGTCGAACACGGTCGGCGCCGTGCTCGACCCCATCTTCAGCCTCCGGTGCCGGGTGAGCCTGGCGCCCGGCACGACCGTTCATGCGATCTTCTCCACCGTCGTCGCCGAGTCGCGCGCGGATGTCCTGGACCTCGCCGACAAGTACCGCGAGCCGGCCACGTTCGAACGGGCCTCGACCCTGGCCTGGACGCAGGCCCAGGTACAGCTCCACCACCTGGGGATCGAGGCCGATGAAGCTCACCTCTTCCAGCGCCTCGCGAACCGGATCCTCTACTCGGACCCGTCACTCCGGCCGCCCGCGGAACTGCTGGCTCGCAACGACCGGGGAGCCCGCGGCCTGTGGGCCCACGGCATCTCGGGCGACCTGCCGATCGTCATGGTCCGGATCGACGAAGCCGAGGACCTCGACATCGTTCGGCAGCTGCTCCGCGCGCAGGAGTACTGGCGGCTGAAGCTCCTCGACGTCGACCTCGTCATCCTCAACGAGCACGGGGCCACGTACGCCCAGGACCTCCACGAATCGCTCGAGAGCCTCGTGCGGACGAGCCAGTCCTCCCTCGCCCACGAGGGCCCTCCCGGCCATGGCAACGTGCACATCCTGCGTGGCGAGCGGCTTTCCACCGAGGATCGTGTCCTCCTCCAGGCCACCGCCCGGGCGGTGCTCCTGAGTCGCCGGGGGAGTCTCGCCGACCAGGTCATCCGCCTGGAGCGCCCCGAACGGCGCGCTCGGCCGGCAGCCCCGACCAGCTCGAGGCAGCCCAGGAGCGAGCAGGTCGCGCCTCGCCCGGAGCTGGAGTTCTTCAACGGACTCGGTGGCTTCGTCGATGGCGGGCGCGAGTACGTCGTCATCCTCGGCCCGGGTCAAGCCACCCCGGCGCCCTGGTTGAACGTGATCGCCAACGCGTCGTTCGGCTTCCAGGTCTCCGAGTCGGGGGCGGGGTACACCTGGTCCAGCAACAGCCGTGAGAACCAGCTCACCCCATGGTCCAACGACCCTGTCAGCGATCCGGTGAGCGAGGCGATCTACGTCCGGGATGACGACACCGGCGAGCTGTGGGGTCCGACGGCCCAGCCGATCCGCTGCGAGGAGTCGACATACCTCGCCCGTCATGGGGCCGGATCCAGCCGGTTCGAGCACGTGCACGACGGCATCGCGCTCGACCTCGTCCAATTCGTCCCACTCGACGATGCGATGAAGATCTCGGTCCTGACCGTCGAGAACCGATCCGGGCGCTCCAGGCGCCTCTCCGTGACCGCCTATGCCGAATGGGCGCTGGGCACCTCGCGGGGGGCCAGTGCCCCCCGGATCATCACGGCGCTCGAGCCGGAGACCCTGGCGCTCCTCGTGCGCAACCCGTGGAACACGGAGTTCGGCGGCCGGGTCGCCTTCCTTGACCTCGGTGGGCGGCAGACGGCGTGGACGGCCGATCGGACCGAGTTCCTCGGCCGCAATGGCGGCCACGACCGACCCGCCGGGCTCGACCGAGGCCATCGGCTGCGCGGTGCCGCAGGAGCGGGCATGGACCCGTGCGCCGCCCTGCAGACCAGCTTCGAGCTCGCTGGTGGGGCGCGGACCCAGGTCCTTGTGCTGCTCGGCGAGGCGGACGGAACAGCGGCGGCCAGCGACCTCATTCGGCGAGGGCGCACGGCCGACCACGAGGCGATGCTGCGGGGCGTGGCGAGATACTGGGACGACGTCCAGGGGACCATCCAGGTGCGGACACCCGACCGCTCGATGGACATCATGCTCAACCGCTGGCTCGTCTACCAGACGCTCGCCTGCCGGCTCTGGGCGAGGACGGCGTTCTACCAGGCCGGCGGTGCCTACGGGTTCCGCGACCAGCTCCAGGACGTCATCGCCCTCCTGACTTCGAAGCGCGAGCTCGCCAGGGAGCACCTCCTGAGGGCCGCCGCGCGTCAGTTCGTCGAGGGAGACGTCCAGCACTGGTGGCATCCGCCGTCGGGTCGGGGCGTGCGCACCCGGATCTCGGACGATCGCCTGTGGCTGCCGTACGCCGTCGCCCGGTACCTCGAGGTCACGGGCGACACGGCGGTCCTCGACGAGACCGTCCCGTACATCGAGGGACCGGCGCTGTTGCCGGACCAGGCGGACGCCTACTTCCAGCCGGAGCGTTCGCGCGAGTCCGCCTCGCTCTTCGACCATTGCGTGGCCGCTCTCGACCGGAGCCTCGCGGTCGGCGCGCACCGGTTGCCGCTCATCGGATCGGGCGACTGGAACGACGGCATGAACCGGGTCGGCCACGAGGGCCGAGGCGAGAGCGTCTGGCTGGGCTGGTTCCTCCACGCTGTCCTGGCCGCCTTCGCGCCGATCGCGGAGGCCCGCGGCGATCGTCCCCGAGCGGAACGATGGCGAGCTCACATGAAGGCGCTCCGGCGGGCGTTGGAGCGGCACGGCTGGGACGGTGACTGGTACCGCCGGGCGTTCTTCGACGACGGCACCCCGCTCGGCTCCGCGCAGAACGTCGAGTGCAGGATCGACTCGATCGCCCAATCGTGGAGCGTCCTGTCCGGCGTCGCGGATCCAGTCCGCGCGCAGCGGGCGATGGCCGCCGTGGAGGAGTATCTCGTCCGCCGGGGCGACGGGCTCGTCCTGCTGTTCACGCCGCCGTTCGACCATTCGGACGTCGATCCGGGGTACGTCAAGGGGTATGTGCCGGGGATCCGGGAGAACGGCGGCCAGTACACCCACGGGGCCATCTGGTCGATCCTCGCGTACGCGGCGCTCGGGGACGGCGACAAGGCCGGGGAGCTGTTCTCGATCCTCAATCCCGTCAACCACGCGAGCACGCGGGCCGGGGTCCAGCGGTACAAGGTGGAGCCGTACGTCATGGCGGCCGACGTCTACACGGAGCCGCCGCACGTGGGGCGCGGCGGGTGGACGTGGTACACCGGATCGGCGGGATGGATGTACCAGGCGGGCCTCGAGTGGATCCTCGGGTTCCGCGTGCGGGGCGAGACGCTCGTTCTCGACCCCTGCATCCCGCGAGCGTGGCCGGGTTACGAGATCGACTTCCGGTACCACTCCACGCGATACCAGATCGTCGTCGAGAACCCGCAGGGCGTCAGTCGCGGCGTGGTGACGGCGGAGCTCGACGGGCAGGCCCTGGCCGCCGCCGCCGCGATCCCCCTCGTCGACGACGGTGACACGCACCGGGTCCGGGTCGTCCTGGGCCAGCCCTGACGCTGGTCCGCCCGTGGATGCGCCCGCATGGGACCTCGGTCGCGCCGCGAACGCGTCCGTCAGTCGTGGACGTCGAGACCCGCGAGGTAGCGCCGCAGCTCGGGCCCGACGTCCGGCCGCAGGAGCGCGAGCGCGATCGTGGCCTTGATCCACCCCATCGTCGTGCCCGCGTCGTAGCGCACGCCCTCGAGCGCGTACCCGTACACGTCCTGCTCCTCCATGAGGCGCTGGATCCCGTCCGTCAGCTGGATCTCCCCGACGGCCCCCTGCGGCGTCCGCTCGAGAACATCGAAGATCTCGGGCGTGAGCACGTACCGCCCGATGATCGCGAGGTTGGACGGCGCGTTCTCCGGGAGCGGCTTCTCGACCAGGCCCCGGAGCTTCATGAGGCGCTCCTCGGGGCCGGCGCCGGACGGTGCCACCGGCTCGATGATCCCGTAGCGGTCCGTCTCCGCGTGGTCGACCTCCATCACCGCCACGATCGAAGCGTCGGTCTGCTCGTGGGCGTCCATGAGCTGGCCGATCGCCGGCCGATCGGCGACCACGACGTCGTCGGAGAGGATCACCGCGAACGGCTCGTCCCCGACGAATCGCTTCGCCATCAGCACGGCATGGCCCAAACCGAGCTGCTCCCGCTGGCGCACGTAGCTGATCTGGGCCAGGTCGCTGATCCGTCGCACGCGGCGGAGCATCTCGACGTCGCCCTTCGCCTCGAGGAGACGCTCGAGCTCGTACGAGTCGTCGAAATGATCCTCGATGGCCCGCTTCTGGCTGTTCGTGACGATGACGATGTGCTCGATGCCGGCTGCGACGGCCTCTTCGACCGCGTACTGGATCACCGGCTTGTCGACGAGCGGCATCATCTCCTTCGGCTGCGCCTTGGTGGCAGGAAGGAACCGGGTGCCCCACCCGGCGGCGGGCAACACGGCGGTGTGTACGCGCATGGACCTCTGCACAGGTGCTGCGGTGGCCGCGCGGCTCGGTCCGCGCCTCGACGATGCGTCGACTATAGCGGCGGTCCCGGCTGCACGACGGTCCCGGCGGACCCGGCCACCGGGAGACGGTCCAGCGCCCCGCATGGCGATCCTCGCCATCCGCGATGGGCGCTCGCGAGCCAGCGTGGTCGACTCCACCCGCGTCGCAGCGTGGTTCCCCGACGCGAAGAGGCGGTCACATGGACCTTCGCGAGCTTCGGCTGCCGACCAGGCAGCGTTGCGCCGCCGATCCGTCGGCTGCCGGGGTCATGCTCCGGGCGACGGGCACGGGCGGCGAGCGCGCGCTGAGCTGCTCGGCCGACATCGGCCGCGTGCTCCAGGCCGCGGGGCCGCACCCGGGACGTTCCGGTGCCGGCATATCCGCCTGCTCGGGCGACCTTCTGCTCGGCGTCATGGCCGCATACGTGCGACTTGCGTGCGAGATCGTCACGGCGAACGCGGGTCTCGACGAAGCGAGGTCGGCGATCCCCGGCGTCCTCTCAGTCGTCGTCACCGGACCAGCACATCCCATCCCAGTGCCACACGGCGTCGGGGGAGTTCGCGTCGCCGACATGGCTGCGCGTCGCTCCCGCAGCCATCGATCCCGGTTCCGCGTGCGACGACTGCGACGTCAAGAACCCCGCGAAGATCGGTGACGAGGCCCCGACCGGCAGCTGCAGCGGCGGCACCTCCACGATCGCGTGCGATTCGCCCGGCAACGGCGCCGAGGACGGCGGACTGACCGCGATGGAGCACCGCCTGTCCAGGAACCGCGACATCAACGTCGTCTACACGATCGACGAACCCGCCGCGAATGGCGCCCATCAGGCGCTTCAGGCCGCCGGGAAGTCGACGTCAGGGTGCCTTCGCAGAGACGTCACGAACGCTGCGCTGGGGAGCGCGGCGGGATCGCCCGGCCGGGTCCGACGGGCGGGCCATCGCGGCATCGAGCCGCTCCAGGAACGGCTTCGCGCCGAGCCCGGCGAGGAAGCAGGAGTGCGGCGCATTGACCGCATCGCCGGGGCCGAATGCCATCCACTCATCGCAGGCGGCCAGGAAGTCCTCCGCGCCGAAGGCAACCTCGGCCCGCAAGTCGTGAACGGCCTCCCGCGCTCCCGTGTCATCGAAGCTCTCCGCTAGGGCCGTGAGGCGGGCGACCTCGGCCGCCCCGTTGTCGCCCCGTCATGCGGCGAATGTCACCAGGAGCCAGCTCAGGAGGTCGCGGGCGAACTCGTCCGGGCTTTCGTCGCGGGCGGCCGCGATGTCGCGGACCGTCCGCTCCCATTCGCCGACCTCCAGGGCCGCCGACGCCGCATTCCCGACGAGGGTTCTGGCCGACGACCGCAGACCCAACCGCATGGCTGCCTCGAGCGCCGCCTCGGCGGTCTCGAGCGCCGCCCGGGCCGGGGC
>JBAWVU010000029.1:0-13653 GCA_037147135.1 Chloroflexota bacterium | reverse complement strand
CCAGGTCGCCGCGTTCACCCGCGTCTGCGCCTATGACCGGCCCGGGACGGTGCGGCTCGACGGCACGCGGTCCCCCTCCACCCTCGTGCCGCAGCCGACCACCGCGCGGGACGGGGTCGCGGACCTGCACGCCTGGCTGACGGCTGCCGGGATCCCGGGGCCGTATGTCCTCGTGGCTCACTCCTGGGGCGGCATGATCGCGACCCTTTTCGCGAGCACCTACCCCGCGGACGTGGCAGGCCTCGTCCTCGTGGACCCCGGCTCGACGTTCCTGCAGACGGCGCTCACGCCGGCACAGTGGGAGACGTTCATCGACCTCGCGAAGTCGCTCGTCGACGGCACGAAGGCCGAGGTCCCCGACTACGCAGGCAGCGTCGACGTGATGCGTGCCGCTCCGTCGGTGCCTCCGCTCCCCGTCGTCGTCATCACCTCGGACAAGCCCTTCGACTTCGGCGCCGGAGGTGCCGAGACCTGGCCGGCATGGGGGGCCGCCCAGGCTCGCCTCGCGGAGCAGCTCGACGCGGAGCACATCACCCGGACGGACAGCGGCCACCTCATCCCGATCGAGCAGCCGCAGCTCGTGGTCGATGCGGTCCGCGGCGTCGTCGATGACGTCCGCGCCGAGAGCCCGTAGCGGTCGAGAGCGCGCTGGCTCGGGCCGTACTTCAGCCCGATGGTGATCGCCGTCGGGCGGTAGCCGTCCCGCACGCCGCCGATGGGCGCCGCCTCAGGGGGTCGCCCGGCCCGCCGGTCGCGCGGCGCTCACCGGCTCCGGGCGCTCGTCCTGGTGCTCCCACACGGTCTTGAGCGGGTCGCGCGCGCCGAGGGCGATCCACGCGAGTGGCGCGGCCGCGACGGCGACGAGCCCGGTGAACGCGAGGCTCATCCGCAGTGCCTCGGTGTAGGAGCTCGCGTAGGCGGCGACGTCGTCCGGCCCGACCGCGCCCGTGAGCTGTCCGAGCGACGGAGTCCCGACCGCGGCCATGACGTCCCGGAACGCGCCCAGCGCCGCGTCCCGGTGAGCCGGGTCGAGTCCGACAAGCGTGGCGGCGTAGCCGTCGAGCGCCAGCCTCCCCACGAGGACCGTCACGACGATGATCCCGACCCGAGTGCCCACCTGGACCGAGGCTTCGTTGAGTGCGGCCGCGGTCGCCGGCAGCCCACGCGACACGCTCGCGAAGATGATCGCGGTCCGCACCGTCGTCGCGATGACGAAGCCGGCGCCGATGAGGGCGAACGGGATGACGAGGAGCGCATAGGAGGCGGACGGGCTCAGGACGAACGCGATGACGAAGTTGCCCAGTCCCACGGCTCCCACGCCGCCCGCCACCAGCGTCCGCGGCCCGAAGCGCGCGAGGAGCACGCCGGCGACCGGCCCCGCGGCGATGAGGGCGACCACGAACGGCGCGGTGGCGAGCGCGGCGAGCAACGGCCCGTACCGCAGGATGAGCTGGAAGAAGAGGGGCAGCTCGAGCATCGGGGCGGCCTGCGCGAACCCGATGACGACGCCCACCGCGACTGCGACCGTGACCGGGCGCCGGTCGACGTGGATCGACGAGGTCCCGACGCGCCGCGACCGCCGCCGCTCCCAGGCGCGGAACGCGAGGCCGAGCGCGAGGCCGGCGCCGAGGAAGGCGAGCCGCAAGGGGTCGGCGAGGCCGTTGCCGAAGCCGAGCGCGCCCATCGTGACGACGACGATCGCGAATGCCCACACGGCCGTTCCGATCACGTACGGCCGCTCCGAGGGGTCGTCCACGACGAGGTCCGGTGTCCGCCGCAGGGCGATCCCGAGCGCGACCACGGCCCCGACCCCGGCGGCCAGGAACGCCGGCCACCGCGAGCCGGCCGGCCCGAACACCGTGAGCAGGACCGGGCTCACCGCGATGGCCGCGCCGTACGCCGCGTACACGACTCCGATCGCCGTGGCCCGCGGGACGCCGCGGTAGCGGGTGGCGACGAGCGCGAACGCGAACGGCAGGACGGTGTTCGCGGCCGCCGTCGCGAGGAAGCGGCTCGCGACGAAGAGCGGTCCGTCCCCCAGGACGAGCCCCGAGAAGCCCGTGAACACGAGGACGCTGAGCGCACCGATGAGGATCGACCGTCGGCCCACCGTGTCCCCGAGGACGCCCCCGACGAACAGGAGCCCCGCGCCGATGAGCGAGGACCCGAGCAGGAGGAGCTCGAGGCCGGGCCGGGCGGCGACGGCATCCTGGACCGTGGTGAGACCGGGCGAGTAGACCTTGGGGTCCAGGCCGGCGGCGAAGAGGGAGACTGCGGCGACGACGAGGACCGGGAGGGAGCCCGGCTCCTCTGCGAGCTCCCGGAACACGGCGGGGATCGTCGGTCGGCGCATCGCGATGATGCTACCGCGTGCCGGGCGCCGTCCGGCTACCCTGTCCGTGCTGGAGGGATCGTCCGTCGCGCGCGGCGGACGGTGACCCGGACACGCCGGAGCGGGGCCTCCGTGGACCGGCATCGCAGCACGCGCGACATCCATGGAGGTCACCCGTGGCTCGCTTGACGATCGATCGCCCCGGACGTCGCGGACTGCTCGCGATGGTGCTCGTGACCGTCCTGCTGGCCCCCGGCGGGGCGGTCTCCGCGTCCGGCTTCGGCGGGGGTGTGTCCGCGCCCGGCTCGTCGGGCGACAGCGTCGCGTCGGCACCGGCCGCCGCCACGCTGCGCTGGACGGCGTGCGAGGGGCCGGAGCTCGTCGGGTTCCAGTGCGCGACGCTCACGGTCCCGCTCGACTGGGACGATCCGTCCCAGGGGACGCTCGACCTCGCCGTCGCGCGCCACCGGAGCACCGGGCCCGCCGGCAAGCGGATCGGCTCGCTCATCTTCAACCCCGGCGGCCCCGGCCTCTCGGGCGTCTCCGTCCTGCCCGCGATCTGGACGATGCTGCCCTCGGCCGCGAAGGCGCGGTTCGACCTCGTCACGTGGGCCCCTCGCGGGATGGGCGGGCCATCGGCGCTCGTCGACTGCGTCGCCGTGCCGATGCCGCTGCCGGCGACCGGCCCGGTCGACTGGCCGGCGGTCTACGCACAGGCCCGCGAGGGCCGCGCCGCGGCGAATGCCGCGTGCGCCGAGCGGAACGCGACGGTCGTCGCCCACATGGGGACGATGGCCGTCGTCCGCGATCTCGACGCACTTCGTGCGGCCGTCGGGGACCCGAAGCTCACGTACTGGGGGATGAGCTACGGCACGCGGATCGGGTACGCATACGCGCTCACGTTCCCCGACCGCATCCGGGCGATCGTCCTCGACGGGAACATCGACCCGAGCAGCTCGATCGCGGATCTCGCGTACAGCGGGACGGCGAAGGACACGGCGCTCGGCTACTTCTTCGAGCTCTACCCGGCTGCTGCCGCGCAGTACCGGCGCGTCCACGCCGCGCTCGACGAACGCACCGTGCCCCTTCCGTCGGGCGGCGAGATGACGCGCTGGAACCTCGACCTGCTGCTCGACAGCGCCGCCGGCGGTGAGTCGGGCTACGCACTCCTCGCGAAGGTCATCGCCGCGGCGGAGACCGCGACCTTCGGGTCCGGGACGGAGGCCGCGGATGCGGCGCGCCTCCTCGACTCGGTCCACCTCGTGGAGTCGATCGACATGTCGGGGCCGAGCTTCGCGTTCGTCAACTGCATCGACTACGCCGACCGGCCCACGCCGGCCGAGCAGGACGCCATCGCCCGATCAGTGCGCCTGCGGGGTCCCATCGCGGGGTGGTTCGAGGGCTTCGAGATCGTCTCGATGTGCGCCGGCCTCGACGTGCCCGCCGATCCCGTCCCGATCGACTTCGCGAGCGACTGGAGCGCGAAGCTCCTCCTCGTCGGGTCGACGCGCGACGCGGCGACGCCGTACGAGTGGACGGCGAACATGGCGACCGCCTTCCGCGCGAGCCGTGTCGTCACGTACGTCGGCGCGAAGCACGTCGTCTACGGGGTCGGGCTCTCGACGTGCGTGAACGGCTACGTCAGCGACTACCTGATCAGCCTCAAGCGTCCGGCGAGGGACGTCTCGTGCCCGGGCGTGGCCAAGGCCGCGCCCCGCTGACCGCGCTCGGGGCGGCGATCAGTCCGGCCAGGTGATCTCCACCACGTCCGACGCGCAGTTGCCGCTGCGGCTCCAGCGTCGCTTCGCCCACGCGCGCAGGCGGGACCCGAACGGGCGCCCGCTGGCTACTGCCTGGTGAGCGTCACCTGGAACGCGCCGTGGCTCGGGTCGCGGTTCCAGCTGATGGTGACCGTCATGGTGTTGCCGTTCACGGTGCCCTGCCACAGGGTCGTGGGCTCGGTGAGGACGATGCCCTTGCCGCCATCGATGAAGGTGCCGGTGACCGTGGCCTTCGCGGTGGTCCCGTCCGCGTTCGGGTACTCGACGGTCCCCCACACGAGCTCGCTGTCCTGCTTCTCGACGACGAGCTTCTCGGGTGACGTCTTGATCGAGCCGTCCACGTCCGCGAAGCGCGCGCTGCCGGTCCACGTGCCGGTTATGTCCGGGATCGTCCCACCGGAGGATCCCGAGCAGGCCGCGACCGCCAGGACCGCGACCAGCAGGCCGGCGAGCAGTGACGTCCGTCGTGTGACCATGAGACCTCCTCATCGCACGGTGGGTGCGCGCAATCTCACATGGTAGGTCGGAAGCGGGGCGCCGGCAGGTCGGGAAGACCGTTCATGCGCGATGCGCTACCGTCGGACCATGATCCCCAGAAGATCCGGCCGGCCCCTCGGCGTCGGCATCCAGCTCCCCGAGGTCGAGCGTGAGGTCCGCTGGCCGGAGCTCCGCGCGATCGCGCGCATGGCCGAACAGGCCGGCCTCGATTCAACCTGGGTCGGCGACCACCTGCTCTACCGCGACCCGTCCGGCGCGACCCGGGGCCCGTGGGAGGCGTGGGCCACGCTCGCAGGCCTGGCAGAGGCGACGGAGCGCGTGGTGCTCGGCCCGCTCGTCGCCGCCACGGCGTTCCACGCCCCGTTCATGCTCGCGAAGCAGGCGGCCGCCGTCGACGAGATCTCCGGCGGACGGCTGGTCCTGGGAATCGGCGCCGGCTGGAACCCCGTGGAGTTCGCCGCGCTCGGCGCCCCGTTCGACCACCGCATCAGCCGGTTCGAGGAGGCGTTCACGATCGTGCGGACGCTCCTCGCCCACGGCGCCATCGACTTCGAGGGCGAGTTCTTCAGCGCCCGCGACGCCGAGTTGCTGCCGCGGTCCGCGCGCCCCGGTGGCCCGCCGATCCTCGTCGGGTCGAGCGGCCCGCGGATGCTCGCCGCCACGCTCCCGTACGTCGCGGCGTGGAACGCGTGGTACGCGGACACCGGCAACTCGCCGAGGGGTGTGCCGTCCCTCCGTGACATCGTGGACGAGGCGGCCCGTGCGGCCGGGCGCGACCCCGGAGCGATCGAGCGCACCGTCGCCGTCCAGGTCCGGATGCCCGGCGGCACGGGCCGGGTCATGGGCGACACGTCCGAGCGCCAGGCCATCGCGCCGTTCGAGGGCACGTCGGAGCAGCTCGCCGAGGAGCTCCGGGCCTATGCCCGCGAGGGGATCGGCCACGTCCAGCTCGTGCTGGATCCCATCACCGAGGCGTCCGTGGCTGCGCTCGCACCTGCTCTGGAGCTGCTCGACCGCGGTTGACCGTGACGCGAGAGGCGAGACGCTCCCCGGACCGGGCCGTCGACTCCCAACCAGCCCGTCCGCCCCGACCCGTCCGCCCCGTCCGTCCGGTCGCCTATCTCTGGATCTCGTGGGGCGTCCGATCGAGCGGCTCGGCGCCCGTGGCCGTGATGACGTAGCCGTCTTCGATCCGCAGGCCACCCCAGGGGGTGTTGAACACGGGGATGTCGATCGAGATCACCATGTCCACTTCCAGCGTCGCCGGGCTGCTGGGGCCGAAGATCGGCGGCTCGAACTCGATGACGCCCACGCTGTGGAGACCCGAGTAGAGGAAGTACTGCCCGAGGCCGGCGTCGGCCATGATGCCGCGGCCGACTGCCTCCACCTCGCGGCCTTCCCGGCCGGGGCGGAGGGCTCCCGCCGCGGCGCGCTGGGCCCGGATGGCCGTGTCGAGCGCAAGCCTCACCTCCGGACCGGGATCGCCGACGAGCACGACCCGGCCGATCGCCGCGTGATAGCCCTCGCAGCGCGGGGCCACGGTCAACAGCACCAGGTCATCGGGCTCGATGCGGCGGAAGGTGGACCGGGCGAGGATGGGCCGCGAGTTCGGTCCCGAAGCGACGATGGTGTCGATGCCTGTCCCCTCGGAGCCGGCCCTGCGCATCGAGGCATCGATCTCGGCGGCGACCTCTCGCTCGGCGACGCCCGCCGCGATGGCCCCGACCCCGGCGGCGAGACCGATCTCCGCGATCTCGTACGCGTGGCGGATGACCTCGAGCTCGGCCGGGGACTTCCGGGCGCGCAGGTCACAGAGGACGTTCTCCACGTCCACCCATTCGGCCGCGGGGAGGGCGGCCCTGAAAGCCGCCATGACGTCGGCTCCGATCAAGCCGCGGCCGCCCAGGCCGACCCGCCTGGCCGCGGACGTGCCACCGATCTCGGCCATCACCTCGGTGAGGCTCTGGATCCGGGAGTACGGATAGTCCTCGTCGGGGTGGGTCAGCTCGCGCAGGACCCGCACGTCGGCGATGCGACCGACCGCGAGCGCGTACTGGTCGCTCTCCGGCCCCACGAGCATCACCGGCTCGCCCTGGCGGGGCATGAGGATGCAGGCGGGTTCGAAGTGGACCGGGAAGTCCGCCAGCCAGCGAGCGTGAGCCGGCCCGAACGAGGCCCGGTCGTCGGCATATGCCACGAGGAAGTCGAGATCCTCGGCGGCCATCGCGGCCTGGACCCTGCGCCAGCGCTCCGGGTACTCGGTCGCGGGGATGTGCGGTCTCGATCCGTGTTCCATCGGAATCCCCTTCGTCGTCGTGTCCGCGGTCTGAGCTGCCCTGGGTTCCTGGACAGGGCATCGGGATCGTGTCGGTGTTCGGGGGCCGGTGTTCTCGGCCGGCGCCGGCACCCCCCGTATCGTGACCCCGATCCCTCGACCCGGCGCTGCGGGCCTGGACCGTCGCACACGTCAGGGGGCGTGCGGCTGTGCGGGATGCCCCTTGCCGCGAGCGCACGCGGGGTCCATAGTCGGACCACATCGTCCCGACCATGCTGCGATCCGCCATCGACGAGGGCGCCGTGCGACGGCAAGGGGCAGGAGCCGACCCAGGGGAGGGATCGTCCGGGCTCGCGTCCGGTGGTCCACGCCGAGTTGCTGCCGATTCCACCCCCGCCCTCTCCCGCCGGCGCTTCCTGCGTGCCTCGGGGCTGATCGCCGCCGCGGCGGCCCTTGGCGGTGGCGCGAACCTCGGGTCGATCGGACGAGCGCTCGCCGCGGCTGCGTGGGGCTCCGTCCTCGCGACCTTCGACGGTCAGCCCATCCACTACAACGGCGCCGACCCGTCCTACGCCGCGGGCGACTCCGGCTACGGGCCACGCTGGCAGGCGCTCGAGCTCGTCCAGCGCTACTGCCACGCGAAACAGTGGACGAGCTCGAAGAAGTGGCCGGGCGTGGCGAGGCCGTACCAGGCGTTCGACGCGGCGACGGCGCCGATCGGCTTCGCGCGCCACGCCAACGGCGGCGCGACGGCGCCGGTTCCCGGCGACACCCTCGTCTTCGCGAAGACGACCGCCTGGCCGACCGGCCACGTCGCCCTCGTGAGCGGCGTCTCGGCGACGAAGATCACTTTCGTCCAGCAGAACGTCGGCACCGCCGCGAAGGCGTCCCTGCCGAGCGCACATAGCGCCACCGGGTACCGCATCGACGCGGGGACGAAGTACCCGCCGGTCCGCGGCTGGCTTCACCACGTCGCGCCGGGCGGCTACCCGGCGCCCCTCGGGGAGCGTGCCGTCTTCACGTACTACTTCTACTGGTACGACACGCAGACCGGGACCCACGTGCGCGCCCCCGACGTGCTCACCGATCACCCGCCGGCCACGCCGACGATCACCTTCCGCGGCACGGCGTGGCACCGCAAGCAGATCGAGGACGCGCTGTACGCGGGCGTGGACGTCCTGCTGCCGGTCTACTGGGTGGGGGGCGAGCACCGCTTCTGGGCGGAGCCCGGCGTCGTGAACCTCGCACGGGCGCTCGAGGAGGTCCGGCTCTCCGGACGGACGCCGCCCGCGGTCGGCATGTTCTACGACACGAACTCCCTGCAGGGTCTCGACCTCCGCACGACGGCGGCGCGCGACACCCACTACGCCGGGGTGCGGTTCTTCTTCCGCGCGGTCCCGAAGCGCTACTGGGCGAAGGCCGACGGTGATCGCCCGGTGATCTGGTACTACTTCTCACTCCCGCTCGGGGGCTACGACTCCGGCTTCCTCGCCGACCTGAGCGCGCGGTTCGAGGCCGAGTTCGGCGTGCGCCCATACATCGTTCTCGAGCGAGACTGGGTCGTGCGCCAGCCGGACCTCGTCGGCTGGGATTCGACCGACGCCTTCGGCGGGGTCCCGACGACGTTCTCGGCCAGGGTCGCCGATGTCGGCCCCGGCTACGACGACCGGGCGCTCGTCGGCCACCTGCCGGGATACACGGGACGGGTGATCGACCGCGAGGACGGCGAGCTCTACCGACGCGGGCTGACCGAGGCCGTGCTGTCGGGCGCGCCCTGGCTCGCGATCGACACGTGGAACGAGCTCCACGAGGCGACGGACGTCGCGGAGACGGTCGAATACGGACGCCAGTACCTCGACATCACGCACGAATACAGCGCGTACTTCAAGGCGGGATCCCTGCCGGCCGGGAGACGGATCGAGACACCGTACGCCGACAGCACGTCGGTCAGCACGGTCCTCGGCGCCTCGGACGTCAGCCGCGGCCTGACGCTCGTCCCGAGCACGCGGGACGACGAAAGCCTCCATGTCCCGGTGGTGGAAGCCGGGCAGGCCGGACGGCGCACGGTGTTCGTTGCGCCGGATGCACCTGAGGCCTACCTGTACTTCCATGTCGACGATGGCTTCTACTTCAACGTCCCGGTGCCGATCCGGATCGACGTGACGTACTTCGACGAGGGGTTCGAGCCGATCCGCCTCGACTACGACGCCGCTCCTGCCGCGTCCGACTGGAACGCCGACACGATGTACAGGCTGGTCGACCTCGCGGTGCGGGCAGACACGAGGCAGTGGAAGACCGCGAACGTCACGCTGCGCGATGCGCGCTTCTGCGGCCACGAGAACTTGGCCAGCGACTTCCGCCTGACGACGTTCGATGGCCATCCGCTGACGGTGAGCACGGTCGTCGTGACGAAGCTGGGCTGACGCTCTCGGAAGAGGGGAGGGCCTCCCCGTCCGGGTCGCGTCCGCGACGTGGGGCGGACCACCGGTCGCCGGCGCGTCCGTTTGCCGGGGGGCAGCCGCCGCGGCTGTCGCAGCGTGCGCTCGTGCGTCATCCGACGCACGCGCTTCTGTCAGCCGCGCGGGGTCCGCCGGACGAGCGCGAGGACCTCGTCCCCGTAGGCCGCGAGGCGCTTCTCGCCCATCCCGCGGACCCGCCGCAGGGCGGCGACCGAGGCTGGGCGCTCGGCGGCGATCGCCGCGAGCGTCTCGTTGTGGGCGATGACGTATGACGGCACCCCGTCGGCCTTCGCCCGCGCCCGACGCCAGTCCCGCAGGGCCGCGAGGAGCGGCTCGTCTTCGGGTCGGGTGACCGTCGGCGCGACCACCGAGGGCGCGACTGCCGACGGGGGCTCCGCGTTCCGCTTCGCCCGGGGCGGGCGCTCGCCGGCGATGATGCCGGCGGCCGCGAGGAAGCGCGAGGGCCGGCGGCTCGCTTCGTTCCCGCTCGGCCCGCGCCGGCGGGCCGCGGCCGAGAGCCAGAGGTGGCGGCGGGCACGGGTGACCGCGACGTACGCGAGACGGCGCTCCTCGGCGATCGCGGCAGGGTCGCCGAGGGCCTGGCGGATCGGCAGCGTCGTCTCCTCCCAGCCGGGCAGGAGGACCGCGTCCCATTCGAGGCCCTTCGCCCGGTGGATCGTGAGGAGGTTCACCCCCTCGACCGTGCCCGCCTCCTCCTCCGCGGCCCGCCGCCCGATCTCGGCGACGAGGTCGGCGACCGTCGGGGTCCCCGTCGCGATCGCGAGGAGGGTGTCGGCGGCCGCGGCCCGCCCGACCGCCTCATCCCCGATGACCGGGGCCTCGGGGTCGTAACCGAAGCGGTCGGCGAGGATCCTGCGCAGGCGCTCCTCCCCCGGATGGGTGGGGTTCCTCGCCGCAACCGCCCGCAGGTCGTCCGCGACCCTTCGCACGTCGGCCCGGGCGAAGAACGCCTCGCCCCGGAGGCGGTAGGGGACGCCCGCCCGGGCGAGGGCGGCCTCGATCGGCACGAGCGCCGCGTTGAGGCGGACGAGGACCGCCATCTCCGGGTACGCGACCCCCGAGGTCGCGAGGCGGCGCACCTCGCCGACGAGCGCGTCGAGCTCGGCGTCGCCGTCGGTGGCGGCGGTGAAGCGGGGCGTCGGGCCCGCGGGCTCGGTGGCGATGAGCCCACCGCCCCCGGAGCCGGGCGCGCCGCCGAGGCGGTTCGCGAGGGCGAGGATCTCGGGGCTCGAGCGGTAGTTGCGTCGGAGGACGACGACCCGCGCTCCGCGGAAGCGGCGGCGGAAGCCCGTGAGGAACGACGGGCTCGCCCCGGCGAAGGAGTAGATCGTCTGCTCCGGGTCGCCGACGACCGCCAGGTCGCGCCGCCCGTCGAGCCAGAGCGAGAGGAGCGCGTCCTGCAGGGGGCTCGTGTCCTGGTACTCGTCCACGCTGAAGTGGGCGTAGCGCTCCCGGACCTGCTCGCGGAGGCCATCCTCGGCCTCGAGCAGGTCCACGAGGCGGGCGAGCAGGTCGGCGAAGTCGAGGCGCCCCTCGGCGGCCTTGCGCTTCTCGTAGGCCGCGAAGACTCGCTCGAAACGCCCCGGGTCGATCGGGCACTCGCGCCCCTCGGCCTCGGCCGCGACCGCGTAGGCGTCGGCGGCGACCCGCCGGACCTTCGCCCACTCGATCTCCGCGACGAGGTCGCGGGTCGGGATGTAGCGCTCGGCGCCGGTGAGGACCGGCTTCGCCGCCCGGGCCACGAGACCGTAGGCGCTCTCGAGGACCGCGGGGACGGGCTCGCCGTGGACCTGGGGCCAGAAGTGGCGGAGCTGCGCGAGGGCGGCCGCGTGGAAGGTCGCGGCGTTGGCCCGGCGGACCCCGAGCTCGGCGAGCCGGGCGCGCATCTCGGCGGCGGCGTCGCGCGTGAAGGTGACGACGAGCGTGCGCGCCGGGTCGAGCGCACCGGTCGCCGCGCCGTAGGCGACCCGGTGGGTGAGGGTGCGGGTCTTCCCGGTTCCGGCGCCCGCGAGGATCGCAAGTGGCGCCCCGAACGCGGTCGCGGCCTCGCGCTGCTCGGGGTTCAGGTCGGCGAGGAGGGATTCGGGGTCGGGTGCGCGGGTCACCTGCCCACTCTCGGGGCGCCGCGCCCGGGGGTCAACAATCGGCGCCCGACCGGCCGGCGTGATCCGCAGGATGCCGTTCGGGGCACGGGGCCCATCGGGCGACCGCCCTTGCCGAGGCTGGCGGGTCGCTCCGAGGCGCCGCTCTGCTACATTCCGCGAGCCCACCGCCCCGCACCCGAAGGTCACGCGATGCCGCCTGCCCGTATCGTTCGCCTCCTCGCAGCGCTCGCCCTGGCCGCCGCAGTCGCTGCCTGTGGCGGGGCTGCAGCCACGCCCGCCCCGCCGGCCGGCTCGACCGGGATCGTGCGCGAGGACCTCGGCAGCTCGCTGCCCGGCAACGCCCCGGGCCAGCGCCTGACGCTCTGGCACTACATCATCCCGGCTGGCTCGAAGCTCGCCCCGCACGACCACCCGGGCTGGCAGATCGCCCGGATCGCCGCCGGCACGCTGACCTACACGGTCCTCACCGGCTCCGTGAATGTCCAGCGCGCGAACGGTGCGCTTGAGTCGCACCCGGCGGGCCAGACGATCAAGCTCGAGACCGGCGATTCCGTGCTGGAGAACCCGGACGAGGACCACGAGGCCGAGAACGCCGGGACCGTCGCCGTGGAGCTCTGGGCGACGAGCCTGCTGGCCGATGGCGCCGACGTCGCGGTCCCGGTCCCGACGCAGGCGCCCTGACGCGCAGGGCGCGGGCCGAACCGCCGTCGGAGCCGGTACTTCCCGCTGGCCACGAGTGGTACCCACCGAGCAGTCCGGCCGACGACGGTCGAGCGTAGGATTCGACCGGTGGTCCCCGGTCCTCCCATCGGGCGGCCACCCGGGCGAGAAGGAGCTTCGCATGCGGTTCGTCGCGCGCACGGTGGCGCTCTTCTCCGTGATCGTGCTGGCAGCGTCGACGGCCGGTGCCGCCTCGGCGGCGGACGCCACTCCGGTGGGCTCCGGCTCCGCGGCCGGCTCGCCGCTCTCGTGGCACGCGTGCGCGGAGGCCGCCCTCAAGGGCTTCCAGTGCGCCACCCTCACGGTGCTCAAGGATCCTGCGACGCCGGCCGCCGGGACGTTCGACCTCGCGGTCGTCCGCCTCAAGGCCAACGGCACCGCGAAGCAGCGCGTCGGCAGCCTCTTCTTCAACCCGGGCGGCCCCGGCGTCTCGGCGGTCGACCTCGCCCCGTTCGTCGCGAAGGCACTGCCCGCGCAGCTGCGCCGGGCCTTCGACTTCGTCACGTGGGATCCGCGGGGTGTCGGCCGGTCGTCCGGCCTCGCGGACTGCGCCGGCGGCGAGTACACGCTGCCCGCCACCGGCCCGGTGGACTGGGTCGCGGTGACGGCGGAGATGCGCGCCTCAGAGAGGGCGGCGAACGCGGCCTGCCAGGCTCGCTACCCCGACGTGGTCCCGTACATCTCCACCCGGGCGACCGTCCGGGACCTCGACGCCCTGCGCGCCGCCGTCGGCGACGCGAAGCTCACCTTCTGGGGGACCAGCTACGGCACGCGGATCGGGTACGTGTACGCGCACGACTACCCCGATCGGGTCCGGGCGATGCTGCTTACCTCGTCGGTGGACCCCAACGCGACGTGGGGGAGCTTCGCCCTCGGGGGCGCCGTGGCGCCCGACACCGCGCTCGGCTTCGCATTCGAGGGCTTCCCCGGGACGACGACGCGGTACCTGCGCAGCAGGGCGGCGCTCGACGCCCGCACCATCGCGCTCCCGTCTGGCACGCAGTTCACCCGCTGGATGCTCGACGGGACCCTCAGCCTGCAGGCGACCTCCGAGTCGAACTACGCCGGGATCGCTGCCTACGTGCGCAACGCCGACGACGCGCTGTTCGCGACGGGAGCCACCCAGTCCGCCGCCGTCCGCGCGCTCGACGAGGCGACGGTCCCGTGGACGAAGGCGCCGGTCACCGGAGGCGCCACCCCGTTCATCGGCTGCGCCGACTACGCCCAGCGCCTGACCGCGGCCGAGCAGGACGCCCTGCACGCTCGCATCCGGGCGCAGGCGCCGATCACGGGCTGGACGGGGGCCCAGGGGCTCTTCTACTGCGAGGGGATGACGTTCGCGCCCGATCCGGTCCCGGTGGACTTCACGGACTGGACGACGCCGATCCTCATCATGGGGTCCACCCGCGACGCGCGTGACCACTCGGCTGTTGCGGAACGTGCGGGCCATGTCGGCGGTCCA